>JBILUX010000041.1:0-9706 GCA_044370765.1 Candidatus Planktophila sp.
CACATCAACTGCTACGGCAGTAACAGATGCGAAGTTGCTCAGCCTTGGACATAAAGTTTTAGTTCCATGGCTTGCAGAAAATCCTGAGGTTGCACTTCACCTACTTGGCCGTTTAGCTCAAAGACTACGTCGAACAAATGAAGCTGTTGGTGATTTAGTTTTCTCAGATGTTCCTGGTCGTGTTGCTAAAGCACTCATCGATCTTGGAGAGCGCTTTGGTAAGCAGAACCCAGAGGGTCTCTATGTGCATCATGATTTAACTCAAGAGGAGCTTGCACAGTTAGTTGGAGCTTCACGCGAAACAGTTAATAAAGCACTCGCTGATTTTGCTGGTCGCGGATGGATAAAACTAGATGGTCGCGCAGTCTTGATTACAGATTTCGAACGCCTTTCAAAAAGAGGTAAGTAATCCGAGTTTTTAGTCTGTAATCTCCACAGTTAGTTCGATTTCAACCGGTGAGTTAAGCGGCAACTCTGCGATTCCAACTGCACTACGTGCATGCTTTGCGCCATCACCCCAGATAGCTATAAAAAGTTCACTTGCGCCATTCACAACAACTGGTCCATTTATGTAACCGGGGACTCCGTTAACGTAACCAACGACTCGAACTATCTTTGTAATCTTATTGATATCGGCAACTGTCGCTACCGCTGCAATCGCATTGAGGGCACAGATCTGCGCTAACTCCTTTGCCCTTTCAGGGGTTATCTCCCCGCCGACCTTTCCAGCACCGGCCATCTCGCCATTTACCAATGGAAGCTGCCCTGCGGTGAAGACAATATTTCCAGTACGGATCGCTGGGACATATGCAGCTATAGGTAATGCAGCAACGGGCAATTCAAGACCTAATTCAATGAGCTTTGCGCGGACATCTACTGTGTTCATTTAATCTCTCTCTTCATGTACGCCACTAACTGTTCGCCCGTACCTGGTGCTGGAATAACCTGAACGAGCTCCCAACCATCCGAGCCCCAGGTATCAAGGATCTGCTTAGTTGCATGTGAGAGTAATGGAACTGTGGCATATTCGAATTTCATTTATTTAACGCTTCTTTCACTAGGGTTGAAACGATGGAGCCATCGGCTTTTCCTGCGATTAATGGTTTTACAGCGCCCATGACTTTGCCCATATCGGCAGGTCCTGCGGCACCAGTTGATGCGATTGCATCGGAGATCATCTTTCTAATCTCATCGATGCCGAGTTGGGCGGGCAAGTATTTAGCAATAACTTCGCCCTCGGCCTTTTCAAGGGCGGCCTTGTCGGCACGTCCTGCCGATTCAAAGGCTTCAGAGGCCTCACGACGCTTCTTCGCCTCGCGCGATAGGACGGTAATAACTTCGTCGTCACTTAAAACTCGAGCCTCTTTGCCGGCGACTTCTTCATTTGTGATTGCAGTAAGGACCATTCGAATCGTGCTCGACGTAATCTCATTGCGACCACGAATCGCCTCGGTTAAGTCGGCTCGTAAACTCTCTTTGATACTCATGATGTGAACTCTATCGCGAGAAGCTCGGCTATCTGAGCCGTATTTAGCGCTGCACCCTTGCGCAAGTTATCACCGCATACGAACATGTCCAGGGCCATTGGATTATCGATGCTTTTACGCACGCGACCCACCCATGTTGGATCAGTGCCGACTACGTCGGCAGGGGTTGGAAACTTATAGTTTTCAGGGTCATCAACTAACTTAACTCCGGCGGCGTTTTGTAAGATCTCTTGTGCGCCTTTGCGTGATGGCTCTTTTGCAAATACGGCATGCACAGTAAGTGAGTGAGTCGTTAAAACCGGAACTCGCACGCAGGTCGCTGCAACTTTCAAGTTAGGTAGACCTAGGATTTTACGGGATTCATTTCGCACTTTGAGCTCTTCAGATGAATATCCATCCTCCTTCAATGAGCCCGCCCATGGCACAACATTTAATGCAAGAGGTGCAGGAAAAGGACCGTTGTCTTTAATAACTGCACGAAGATCGCCGGCAACATCGCCGGCATTTGTTCCGGCAACTAGTTGAATCTGTTCACGCAAAATATCAATTCCTGCTTGACCGGCACCTGATGCTGCTTGGTATGAAGAGACAACTAATTCTTTTAGTTCGTAATCTCGATGAAGCGCGCCAAGGGCTACGATCATTGAAAGTGTGGTGCAGTTTGGATTCGAAATGATTCCACGCGGGCGATTCTTTACTTCCTGCGGATTTACTTCAGGAACAACTAGCGGAACATCGACATCCATTCGAAAGGCACCGGAGTTATCTACAACGACCGCGCCACGCGATGCTGCAATCGGCGCCCACTCCGCTGAAATCTCATCAGGGACATCAAACATTGCAACATCTATTCCATCAAAGCTCTCAGGTGTTAGCGCAACAACTGTTAACTCCTCCCCGCGGCACATTAATTTCTTGCCTGCGCTCCGTGCAGATGCGATTAAACGAATCTCTCCCCACACGTCTGGACGCTCAGAAAGAATTCCAAGCATGACCGTCCCAACGGCCCCAGTTGCGCCAACGACGGCTAAAGATGGTTTACTCATCGACCCGTACCGCCATAGATAACGGCTTCGCTCTGATCGGCGTCAAGGCCAAAAGCTGTGTGGGCAGCCTTTACTCCACGCTCAACATCGGCCTCGCGACAGATAATTGAGATCCGGATTTCGGAGGTTGAAATCATTTCAATGTTTACGCCAGCGGTTGAAAGCGCGGCGAAAAAGGTCGCTGTAACACCTGGATGCGATCGCATTCCAGCGCCGACTAATGAAAGCTTTCCAATTTGATCATCATATTGAATTGAGACAAAACCAACTTCACCTTGAAGTTTTTGAAGTACAGAAGTGGCATCTGCGCCTTCATCTTTTGGCAATGTAAATGAGATATCTGTTAATCCAGTTGCTGCAGCAGAAACATTTTGAACAATCATGTCGATGTTGATATCGGCATCGGCGATCGCTTGAAAAATGCGCGCAGCAACACCTGTGCGGTCAGGTACACCGACGATAGTGATCTTTGCTTCGCTTTTGTCGTGTGCGATGCCTGAGATGATTGCTTGTTCCATGTCTGCTCCTTCTGGATGATTCTTAACCACCCAAGTTCCCTCGTTGGTAGAAAAAGATGAACGAACGTGAATAGGTAAGTCGTAGCGGCGTGCATATTCAACACATCGCAAATGTAAAACCTTTGCACCGCTGGCCGCTAGCTCTAACATCTCATCGTAAGTAACGGATTTTAATTTGCGCGCATTTGGTACAACACGTGGATCGGCGCTAAATACACCATCGACATCGGTATAGATCTCGCAGACATCGGCTTCAAGGGCCGCTGCCAAGGCAACTGCAGTTGTGTCACTTCCGCCGCGACCGAGAGTTGTTATATCTTTTGTATCTTGCGAGATTCCCTGAAAACCAGCAACGATTGCAATAGCGCCCTCTTTCAACGCCTCCTGAATTCGTCCAGGTGTTACATCGATAATGCGAGCGCGGCCATGTGTCGAAGTTGTAATTACTCCGGCCTGGCTTCCAGTAAAGGAGCGTGCCTCATGTCCCAAATTTGCAATCGCCATGGCAAGCAGCGCCATAGAAATTCGCTCGCCGGCCGTCAACAACATATCTAGTTCGCGCCCAGATGGAATCGGCGTGATCTGCTTTGCTAAATCAATGAGCTCATCGGTCGTATCGCCCATGGCCGAAACCACCACAACGACCTGGTTCCCGTCCCGCTTTGCCGCCACGATGCGATTGGCAACGCGCTTCATGCCCGCGGCATCGGCCACCGAGGAGCCGCCGTATTTCTGAACAATAAGTCCCATGTAGCAATGGTGGACTATCTTCTTATGTGGCGCTAACCAATTTTCGGCTTTTCTTACTATGTGAGACGGCCTGCGTACCGCATAATGAGATTAAACGTTACGGCGTCCCTCAAAGGCTCTCCCGAGCGTGACCTCATCGGCATACTCGAGATCTCCTCCAACTGGCAGACCAGAGGCCAGACGCGAAACTTTGATGTCCAACGGCTTAATCATTCGAGCTAAATAGGTCGCCGTTGCCTCCCCCTCAAGGTTTGGATCGGTAGCCAAAATAACCTCGGTGATGCCGGGATCGCTGAGTCGAGCCATTAATTCGCGGATACGTAGCTGCTCGGGACCGATTCCATCGATTGGAGAGATTGCCCCACCGAGCACGTGATACTTACCGCGAAATTCGCGAGTGCGCTCGATCGCAATAACATCTTTGCTCTCTTCGACAACACAAATGGATGTGTTATCGCGCCGTGGATCTCTACAGATTCGACACTCATCTTCCTCGGAAACATTTCCACACGTTGTACAAAACTTAACGCGCTCTTTAACCGTGCGAATTGAATCAACTAGGGCTGCAGCGATTTCGGGTTCGGCCTGCAAAATATGAAATGCGATCCGTTGCGCAGACTTTGGTCCAATACCTGGCAGGCGACCTAAGGCATCAATAAGATCTTGAATCGCGCCTTCATACATTCCTGACATCTAATTACTTCTCAATTACTTTTGCGCCGAGTTCTTGCGCCAACAGCGCAGCACCTGAAAGCAAAACTTTATCGGTTGGTGCCTCTGAAGTTCTAGTCTCACGCGCTAGCGGAGTATTGGTATCGATCGATGGATCTACGACGCATTCAATTCGACGATCAATGCCAACAACATCTACAAATGCTTTCCGCAAAATCTCATCTGATTCAGATCGAACAAATGAATCACGTGCACCTGCGTTAACAATTCCAATTGTGATAGCGGTATCGTCGACGGCTAACACTTGTGCTGATGCACTAAGTAGTGACCACGTAAGTCTGCGTCGCTTTTTCACATCTTCGATTACATCGGGCCACGCGCGACGCAAAGCAGTGATATCGAAAGCACCGTGCACTTTAGGAGAAGAGTGACTTGCAGCAGGTTCCGCTGACACAGACGTTTTAACGTCAGCTGTAACCTCTGCTACATCACTCTTCTTAACTTCGACTCTCGCCTCTGCCTTCTCAACCAATTTTGAAACTGTTGGTGCTGTAGACATTGGGGCTAGGTTTTCTGCACGCTCTAATCGCTCGATGCGGGAGAGCATCCCTGATTCACTTGAGTCACCGATCGGCAACAGTATGCGGCCACAAATGAGCTCGAGCATGAGGCGTGGCGCAGTCGCCCCACGCATCTGGGTAAGGCCCTCAGCGGCGATATCAGCGGCGCGAGACAGGTTTGCCGCCCCAATATGTGCTGCTTGATTGCGCATCCGCTCCATCTGATCATCGGGCATATCGCGCAGAATCGAGTTAGCTGTCGAATCCTTTAGCGCATCAACGATCATTAAGTCACGGATTCGCTCCAATAAATCGCTCGTGAATCTGCGTGGGTCGTGGCCAGATTCAATAACACGATCAATCGTCTTAAATAAAGTGGCACCGTCGTGGGCAGCGATAGCATCGATAGCATCATCTAGAAGCGCGCCGTCGGTGAAGCCAAGTAGTTGAATCGCAATGTCGTAACTAACTCCATCGGTACCGGCGCCTGCAAGAAGTTGGCCAAGCACAGATAATGCATCGCGTACCGAGCCACCAGATGCACGAACAACTAATGGAATTACGCCTTTAGCAACGCTTACATTTTCAAGGTTACAAATCTTTTCTAAATGCGCCGCCAAGATTCCAGGCGGAACTAAGCGGAATGGGTAGTGATGTGTACGCGAGCGGATTGTTGCAATTAACTTATCGGGCTCAGTTGTTGCAAAAATAAATATAACGTGGGGAGGCGGCTCTTCAACAACTTTCAAAAGTGCGTTTGCTGCGCCGGGTCCGAGTTGATGCGCCTCGTCGATAATATAAATCTTGTAGCGACCTTGTACTGGTGCAAAGAAAGCTTTGTCGCGTAAATCGCGTGCATCATCTACTAAACCATGCGTCGCAGCATCCAGTTCAATAACATCTAATGAACCTGGACCATTCGCAACTAAATCTTTACATGATTGGCACTCACCACATGGATTAGGTGTTGGACCTTTTTCACAGTTGAGCGAGCGCGCCATGATTCGCGCACTCGATGTTTTTCCGCAACCGCGTGGACCTGAAAATAAATATGCATGGTGTGTGCGATCGCCAGTTAAAGCATTTGATAGTGGAACGGTGACGTGTTCTTGGCCAATTACATCGGCAAATACGGATGGGCGATACTTACGGTACAAAGCTAATGACATCGCCGCGCTCCTCTATCTCTACTCTTCGTCGCCTTAGGAAAAACATTAAACACGTTAAAAGGACCCCTCGTACACCCGCCAGAGCGTACCTACCCTTGCTGCATTCCTGCCCTGGGGGAGTTCAGTACGGTAACGCCGTACGAGGGATCTGGCGTAATCATAGTTATAGCCACCGATAGAGTGCTCCCCTCGGGAGGATTCGCATAGCGGCCGAGTGCGCACGCTTGGAAAGCGTGTATAGGGCAACCTATCGAGGGTTCAAATCCCTCATCCTCCGCCAGAAGTTGGCTCTGAATAAATCCTTAACTAAGGTCTCTGACTTGGCGACGTATAAAGAAGTAGGTCTCTCAACGACGTTTACAGTAGTCACTGGTTGCATCCCCATTAGAAAATGGCAGATTTAATACTCTTGCACGATCTGAATCAGAAAAGTAGTTTCCCTCGTACCAGCAAACAGAGTAAAGAGCGTATTTAATATCTGCATTTGACTTAAAGTTTGAATCAAGAGCCGGATTCTTTTTACGCAAATCTACTATTCCTAAATCCATGAAAGTGCCAAGGGAATCAGGCGACGCTGGTGGAACCATGCCGACTTCAGATGCAATTAATTGGTCTTTCTTGATAAAGGTGCCCGATAAAAAGCTTTCACGGGAGTCATTTTCAATTGCAGGGGGGATTGTACTTAAAATCTTCTTAATTGAATCTGATGGCTCTAATAGATGGCCGAGTCGAAGCATAATCCCACACGGGTGAATAATATTGATTGTAAATTGATAATTACCTTCAGAAATATACTGGGCAGCAGTAACAACCTCACCATCAAAAGGTGCTTTAATTGAGATCCCCTTTACAACTCCTCCAAATTCAGACCAGCGAAGACCGGCATGTGGTTTGTAGCTTCCACCTCGGATTTGACCAGGTTGAACAATCGAAAGAACTTTTGAAAAATCTAATAGCTCCCCGGTTAGAATCAATGGGGATGGACATTGAGGAACACTTCCTTGAGAGATCCACTCTTTACCATCAAAGCGCCAAACAACTGGAGCCTTATTTGAAGTAGAGGCAGGGGTTGGGGTTGGTTTAACCGTACTAGTTACAACCTTTACACCTTTATTCCAGATCAATTTCTTGCCGGATTTAATGCACTTATATTTATACCCAGAGTCAACAACTGTGTCACCTGATTTCTTGCATGCTCCTCCCGCTTTGACAGCTGCGATTGCGCTAGGCCCTAAGAGAGAAAGCGCCAAAGAAGCGATAACCATAGAAATAAAATGGGTTCGCTTCATCCCGCAACCTTGCATTCTTATCTTAAAAAAGGCAAGCAGTCACAATCGATAATGCGTGCTAGGTTGCCTTTTATGACCCGATTACCTAAAAAACGGGGAATTACCCAGGCTGGAGAGGATAAATCCCTCATCCTCCGCAGATTTAACCTTCGACTGAAACTAAAGCAGTGCATCCAATAACTTCCATTGGACCGCTGTCATATCCGCGTTTCTTATCTGCTGCAATGATTGCAGTTAATTCTGAGGTAATTCGACTTTTTGCTGATGGAGCAATTTTTTTAAAAGGACAAATATGTGATGGGGGACCGCTTGAATTAATCAACAAGCCAAATTCAACCAACCCTATTCCTGGAGTGTAACGTTCATCAAAGTCACCAACTTTGGCAATTGGCTGACCAGCTTTTACTTTATCGCCTTCTTTTACTTTCACATCAATAACGTGTTCAAGTTCCCAAACATTTTTCTTATCATTTTCCGCTGCAATCATAATGTTGTAGTCATTTGAATAAAGCTTTGAAATCTTTATAACTGTTCCAGTTTTAATTGCAAGCACAACTGTTCCAATAGGTGCATACAACACTGGTTGTGGATTTACCGACCCAGACCCAATAGCGCCCTGCCCGCGCGGGCCAGTGTTAAAACCAAATGGGACGTAAGTTAATCCTTTGCCTTGGCCTGCACCTTTCAAATCTATATTTAGCGGTGCCACTGGATCAATCGGAAGAGATTCCAATTCATCTCCGCCTGAACTCGAAGTTGAGGTAGATCCTTTCCCTCCGGAATTAGATGGTTGTTGTGAATTTTTAGAATCGTAAACACCCTTATTCCAGATTAATTTATTGCCTGATTTAATGCAGGTAAATTTCTTATTCCCGGCGTAAGCAACTTTGTTTTTGATTTTACATTCTGCCCCTGCTTTAGTCGCAGAATTCGCCACTGGTAAAAAGCCAATTGGCAATAACGTAGCGATTCCAATCGCTACTAAGGCTTTTTTCATGGGGGGAAATTATCGATACTTAAATAAGCATGTCAAGGCATTTGAGTAGACTCAAAACCTCAACACCGATGAATTTAGTGCTAAATTGCCTTTTATGACCCGATTACCTAAAAAACGGGGAATTACCCAGGTTGAAGAGGATAAATCCCTCATCCTCCGCTCTTAGAGCTTCGGCTGAACCACTCATTAGGGATTCCTCCTATTTACGAGGAACCCCGAACTTATGAAGCTTTTCATTAGCTAGGACATCCTCCGCCATCTGTGGATAACTAAGAAGGCTTGACTCCTGATTTTGTCATCATCTAGGGATGAAAAATCAAATTCCTCAACACAGGATCTTGGGTGTTGCACCCCTACTTATTCTTCAGCTTATTGCACCATTCAATGCTGCTCATGCGGGTGTCGTCACTCCTCCTTTCACCCGTTGCAATATCGAAATAGGCGATGCCCATATCTCCAGGAGCTTATTGCGGACTCGAGGCCTAATTGCCGTCAAGGTTAATGCGATATCTCAATGCAATAAACCAATACAAAGCCTTGTCTTAACAGTCGAGATCTACAAAGTCGGCCTTCTATACGATCATCGAGTTGCAGTGAAGGAAGTTAAAGTGAAAGGTGTGGTTAATCAGAGCCGAGTTGTAAAGAATCAACACACTTTTGTTAAATGCCGAAGTAACAAGTGGACAGAATATTACGGAATTGCACATGCGGAAGCACTCATAAACGGAAAAAGTATGAAAACTCTTCGGGTTAGATCAGAAAATATAGAACGCTTCCAATGTGGAAACTAATGTAAACTTTTCCTATGAACGATGATGATGCGACCCTTCGCGATGACGAATGGGATGCCCGATACTTTGGCCTAATAAATGAATTGACCGAAAAGCATGCCTCTCGTTATGAACTTCAAACCGATGAATTGCTCAAAAAACGTGTACTAAAAATCGAATTCAGTGGCGCAAATATCGAATTCAAATTGACGCCTAAGGGATGTTGGTTTTGCACAGATGATCCTCAAAGCCAACGGAGCACAAACTCCTGGGTTCGAATGGGTTGGGGAAAATCAACTAAGCGAAGATCGCTACCGAACTACTTTGCAGAAGCCGAGGCCTCAATAATTCTCAATCAGATGGGTTAATCTCAAATCCGGCGATTCACATAGATATCGGATACAAAGAAAAATGCACTGAAACTGAATTAATCAGAAATCTGGCGCTT
>JBILUX010000184.1:0-2508 GCA_044370765.1 Candidatus Planktophila sp.
TATCTGGCATCAATAATCCGCTCTGAAAGTTTTATGTCCAAAAAAGCTTCTATTGTCATCATTGGATTATAGGTGAAAAGCGGTTTTCTCTATAGAGGTAGGGTTCCGCATCCTGAGAAAGTGCGGCATTTTGGATAGAATTTCTAGTGTTTTATTGGTCTGGATGTCTTTCAACGTTAGAGGCGTAGAGGTATGCTCACGAGAACAGTCAAAGCACAGAGGGTGGTAATTATATGATTTTAACGATGAATGTCCCCGTTTTAACTGAAGCGAAACAGAAGATGCAGATGACTGAGGTAAATGTCGATGCTCCCCGTCAGGGTGAAGTGCGCGTCAAGATGTTTGCATCTGGAGTTTGCCATTCATGTCTTCACGCTTACGATGGATCGCATGCGACCCCCATGCCAATGATTCTCGGTGATGAAGGATCTGGCGTTGTTGAGTCAGTTGGTGAAGGTGTAACCACTCTTGTTCCTGGTGATCACGTTATTATTTCTTGGCTGATGAACTGCGGAACCTGTCAGGCATGTAGAAATGGAAAGCCCGCTCACTGTTGGGCTCCTTCGCCATTTGGCGCTTTGTTGGACAATACTCAACGTTTTCATAACGCAAAAACTGGCGAAAATATTTTGCACTATGGGCCCGCCACATATGCCCCTTACACAGTAGTACCGGAGAGTTCTGCAATTAAGATTCGTAAAGATATGCCGCTTGATAAGGCGGCTTTGATTGGATGTTCTGTTACGACTGGATTTGGCGCTGTCACAAACGCCGCCGGTGCTCGTCCGGGCGAATCTGTTGCCGTTGTTGGTTGCGGTGGCGTTGGGCTTAACTCCATTCAAGGTGCGCGTGTTGCTGGAGCATTCCCAATTATCGCAATTGACACATCAGATGCCGCCCTTAAGTTGGCTGTGAAATTAGGAGCTACTCACACAATAAATGCTGCGACTGAAGATGTTGTTGCTGCCGCTTTGAAAATCTGCCCTCGAGGCGTAAATTATTCAATTGCCGCCGTTGGAAGTACTAAGGCAATGATTAACGCCCTCACCATGTTAAGCGCTGGCGGAACCATGGTTATTCTGGGTGCACCTCCGAGCGGAGCCACTCTTGAATTCGACCCAACTGCAAGGATCCTCGCCGGTGAGCGCCGAATGATCGGCAGCAAGTACGGTTCTTCTAATCCACACGTTGAATTTCCAATGCTTATTGAGTTGTATCTCAATGGAAGGTTGGACTTAGACACTTTACTCACCGGAAATTATCGACTAGATGAGGCAGACAAGGCCTTTGAAGTTCTAGCAAAAGGTGGCCCTGGCCGCGGATTAATTACATTCGAGCAGTAATTCACACATAACGAAAGGATCTGCATTATGAGCTTTGACGATAACTTTAAGGCACTTGCCTCGAAACCGACAGGTGCGTTTAATATAGCTCTGTCTCCAATCCGATACCTCAACAACTCTTTCTATGCCTCCGGCCAAGTCGCTCGTCGTGGAGAGATAATGGTTGCAACGGGACTTGTTGGTAGCGAAGTAAACATGGAGCTTGCACAAGAGTGTGCTTGGGTCTGTGCCATGAATGTCTTGGAATCTGTACAAAAAGAGTTAGGGTCTCTCGATAAGATCGAGTACGTTGCCCGCCTTGGTATCTATGTTGCAAGTGCAGATGGATTCTCTGATCAGCATCTGGTTGCACATGGCGCAAGCCAAGTAATCCTCAACGTCTTTGGTGACGTAGCAGGTAAACATTCACGTACAGCTATTGGTGTTGCATCACTACCGCTCAACAGTCCTGTTGAAGTCGATGCAATTTTTGTAGTTCGACAATAAGAACTACTTAACACCCATCAAGTGTTCAAGGGCTAGCTGATCAATGGCTTCATAGCCATATCCGCGCGTGCCTGCAGCTTCGACGTCAAATGAATCTTTAGCAAGATCTTTCCAGGTCTCGCCTTTACCTAAAGTTGGTTGGCTAAGCTCTGGAATATTTGACTCGGCCATTGCGGCAATCACACGTGGATCTGCGCGGAAGGCTAATGCGCGCTCCTTAAGAGCCAAGTAGGTACGCATATTGGCAGTTGCAGACTCCCACACGCCCTTGTCGCTCTCTGTGCGCGCTGGTTTGTAATCAAAATGCTTTGGTCCGTCGTACTTGTATCGCTCGAGCAGATCAACGAGGAAAAATGCCGATTTGAGATCACCGTGACCAAAGACTAAGTCTTGATCAAACTTTGGACCATGTTGACCGTTGAGATCAATGTGATACAACTTCTTCTGCCATAGCGCTTGTGCAATTCCGTGAACAAAGTTAAGTCCAGCCATTTGTTCGTGACCAACCTCTGGATTCAACCCAACGAGCTCTGGTCGATCAAGTGTGTAAATAAATGCCAATGCGTGTCCAATCGTTGGCAAGAAGATATCGCCACGGGGCTCATTTGGCTTAGGTTCGATTGCAAATTTAATGTCATAGCCATTATCGGTTACGAACTCCCCCAAAGTATTAAATGCT
>JBILUX010000183.1:0-2508 GCA_044370765.1 Candidatus Planktophila sp.
CCCTGATGCTAGGTCAACATTTGAATCTCACAAAAATGTAATCGCAGGAAACGTTATTGGATATGGAGCGACCTCGGGTGAGATTATGATTCGTGGCGTTGTTGGTGAGAGGTTTTGTGTTCGAAACTCTGGTGCGACTGCAATTGTCGAAGGAATTGGCGATCATGGTTGTGAGTACATGACCGGAGGAATCGTTGTCGTGTTAGGAGATACCGGAAGAAACTTTGCCGCAGGCATGTCTGGCGGTCGCGCATTTGTATTGGATCTAGATCCTTCAAATGTAAATACTGACATGGTCGATGTTCTTGCAGTACCTGGTGATCAACGCGAACAGCTGAAGCAGATCATTGCCGATTTCGCTGAGTGTACGGATTCAACTATCGCCGCTGAGATTTTGAGTGATTGGGATGTTGCAATCAATCGCATCTCAATGGTGATGCCACGTGACTATGCACGCGTACTTGAAGCGATGGAGCGTGCCACACGTGAAGGCTTACCCGCCGATGCACTTGTTATGGAGGTGGCAGCTCTTGGCTGATCCAAAGGGTTTTATAACGACACCGCGCGAGGTTCCAACTCGTCGACCAGTAGATGTGCGCATCCAAGATTGGCGCGAAGTCTACGAACCACAAAGTTTTGAACATCTACAAAAACAGGCTGGCCGATGCATGGACTGCGGTATTCCCTTCTGTCACTCTGGTTGCCCTCTCGGAAATCTCATTCCTGAGTGGAACGATTTGATTTGGCGCGGTGATACTCACGAGGCCATCAACCGACTTCATGCAACTAATAACTTCCCTGAGTTCACAGGCCGGCTTTGTCCCGCACCTTGTGAGACGGCATGTGTTGTGGGCATAAATCGTGATGCCGTCACAATCAAGCAGGTTGAGCTTCGCACTATAGAAGAGGCCTTTTCAACCGGAGATGTGAAGCCACTTATCCCAGATCGCATAACTGGTAAGACCGTTGCCGTAATTGGTTCAGGACCTGCCGGACTTGCCGCCGCTCAGCAGTTAACTCGCGCCGGACACACGGTCGTTGTTTACGAGCGCGCAGCGAAAATAGGCGGGCTGCTTCGCTATGGAATTCCAGAGTTTAAAATGGAGAAGCATATTCTCGATCGACGTCTTAAGCAGATGGAACAGGAGGGAACTCGTTTTCGCCCTGGTGTAGATATTGGAGTAGAGCTCACAGGATCTGCACTTCGTAAGAAATTCGATGCGATAGTCGTGGCCGTCGGTGCAACAAAATGGCGCGACCTTAACATTGTGGGTCGAGATTTAATCGGTGTCTATCAAGCTATGGAGTTTCTGCCTTGGGGCAATAAGCAGGCGCTCGGTGAGATTGAAGTACCACCAATAAATGTTGCCGGCAAACATGTAGTTATCTTGGGTGGTGGCGATACTGGAGCAGACTGCCTAGGAACATCAATACGTCAAGGCGCGGCGAGCATTACTCAGTTAGAAATCATGCCTAGACCAAGTGATGAGAGGCCTTCCTCGCAACCATGGCCGACATATCCGATGATTTACCGTGTATCCAGTGCCCACGAGGAGAAAGATAATCGTATCTTCTCGGTGAGTACTGAAGAGTTTCTAGGTGACGATTTTGGCAATGTACGAGCTATACGAATCGTCGAGACAGAATTAGTTAATGGAAAATTCGTATCTGTACCTGGTACTGAGAAAGAGATTGCCGCCGATTTTGTATTTCTTGCAATGGGCTTCACCGGTCCGGAACAATCACCATTACTTACACAGCTGGAAGTAGAGATTGATGATCGTGGAAACATCGTTCGCGATGAAAGCTTTGCAGCAAATGAAGATGGTGTATTTGTTGCTGGTGATGCCGGCAGAGGTCAGTCACTTATCGTATGGGCGATTGCAGAAGGTAGAAGTGCTGCATCTGCAGTTGATAGATATCTCACGGGCGATACACAACTTCCAAATCCAATTGAGCCTACAACCCGACAGTTGATGGTTTAAGGTTGTCATATGCGTAGAGCGAAAATAGTGTGCACGATGGGTCCTGCCGTTGAAACTCCAGAGAAAGTTAAAGAGCTCATTGATGCCGGAATGAATATGGCGAGATTGAATCTCTCACATGGCTCATACGAGGAGCACCAGCTCCGTTTTAATCAAGTACGAGCCGCGGCCAAGGCTGCGGGAAGGCCTGTTGCAATCCTTGTAGATCTTCAAGGACCGAAGATCCGACTTGCTCGATTTATTGCTGGACCGCATGAGTTAGAACGAGGGGATGTTTTTACGATTACGACCGACGAGGTCGAAGGTACAAAAGAGCGCGTAGGGACTACATATAAAGGACTACCTGGAGACTGCAAACCGGGGGATTACATACTGATCGATGATGGAAAAGTAACGGTCCAAGTCATAGAGGTCAAAGGTAATGACGTGATTACCAAGGTCACAGAGCCAGGAGCTGTAAGCAATAACAAAGGAATAAATCTTCCAGGGGTTGCCGTTTCTGTCCCAGCGATGTCTGAAAAAG
>JBILUX010000042.1:0-9580 GCA_044370765.1 Candidatus Planktophila sp.
AATAACGATAGCCTCACTTGTTAGTATCGCATCACCAAATATTTTTAGCCCTGCCTGACGCAATGTATTACCTGTACTCACAACATCGGCGATAACATCGGCAACACCTAATCGAACGCTGCTCTCTACCGCTCCATCTAGCCGAACGACATCTGCCGAAATCGAGCGCGATGATAGGTAGTCGCTGACTAAACCAGGATAAGCAGTTGCAACACGTTTGCCGGATATATCACTCAGAACCCATTCCCGATCAATTGGGCCAGCAAATCGAAAGGTAGAGCCTCCGAAATCCAAGGCTAAAAGCTCGGTTGCCTTGGCCGAGGAGTCGATCAATAGATCTCTTCCCGTGATTCCAGCCTCTAACTCACCTGAACCGACATAGATTGCAATATCACGAGGACGTAGATAGTAAAACTCAACGTTATTTTCACTATCAACTAAAATTAAATCACGACTATCAGTGCGCTGGCTATATCCAGCCTCTTTTAAGATTGCAATCGAAGCATCGGCAAGTGAGCCTTTATTTGGTACGGCAATACGCAACATGCTTACTCGATTCTCTTAAAGGTATTTGTAGATGTCATCTGGGGTTAAGCCACGGGCCAACATCATGGTTTGCAGATGATAAATAAGTTGGCTTATCTCTTCGGCCAGCGCATCATCTGACTCATGCTCTGCGGCGAGCCAGACCTCTCCCGCCTCCTCCAAGATTTTCTTGCCGATGCTATGAACTCCGGCATCAACGGCCGCTACAGTCCCTGAACCCTCTGGGCGAGTTGCCAATGTTGCTGCAAGCTCGATCCAGAGAGCATCAAAGGATTTCATGGTCGCTACTTTACTATGAAGCTACAACCACACGTTGGCCATTTGCTTCGACTTTGGAGATGCGTAGCCATGAAATGAATCCCCAGATAACGAAGGGGAGATAAATGGCATAAAGCGTGCCCGTTGGGTAATAGCCATTGCTAAAGGCAAAGGGAACGCCCACTAGATCAACGGCTACCCACACTAACCAAAACTCAACATAGCCACGGCTCATGCCGAAAGTCGCAAGAGCCGTACCCGTGAATATCCAAGTATCTACAAGTAACCATGTGCCAGTCTCACCTAGCGCCTTAAAGATCTGCATGGAGAGAAGGAAAAATACAACGATAATCGGGGCGAGAATCATTTTCTCCTGAGTTGTTGTCCATCGTGGTGTCACGGCATGTTTGGAATTGCCATGACTCTTGCGATGCTGTGACCAGCGAATCCAACCGTAGATGCTAACGAAGATGAGCAGGAGATTGCGGCTAGCTTGACCATAGAAATTAGCTGATGGTTGATCTGCATAAGCAAAGACCGCGCCTAAAAATACGGTGAAAAGTAGAGCATCTCCGAGAATTCCAATTGGCCATGCCCAAATTTTGCGCCGCATTCCAAAGATTGCACTTGTTAAACCTAACGTTCCGCCGACAATTTCACGCACGGCGATAGATTTGCTGCCAAAATTGATATTTGTTTCAAAAAGCCAGGTAATGATATTCACAGTTGTACCTTCCTAGGATAAAAAGCTCCAGGAAGCAACAGAACAGCTTAAATGCACGGTGCACCCAACTGTATGTTCCTTTATCCAGACTTTAACTGTCGGTTTTGGATTTTCACCAAATCAACCGATCACTGGATGTGATCGGGTCGCGGACTTTACCGCCGGTTCGGAATTATCACCGACCCCCGGAACAACTTGGGCGTTAGTATGCCACAGAGCTTGCTAAATTGCGCAAGGAGTCAATCATTGCAGCTGGATCATCGGCATTAAATACCGCGCTCCCAGCAACAAACACGTCGGCCCCAGCTTCTGCCGCCTCCGAAATAGTCTCTAGTGAGACTCCCCCGTCGACTTGAAGCCATATAGGGCGGTCTCCAATAATCTTTCGAGCACGTTTAACTTTCCCCATCATCTCATGCATAAATTTCTGTCCGCCAAAACCAGGTTCGACAGTCATAATGAGAAACATATCGACATCATTGAGAAAGTTTTCATAATCCTCTATTGGTGTACCTGGCTTCAAAGCTAGTCCTGCACGTGCGCCAGCTTTTCTTATCGATCGAAGAGTTTGTGAAATATCACTTGTTGCCTCAGCATGAATCGTCACGCTGGCGCAGCCCACCTCGGCATAGGCGGGCGCGATCGAATCGACATCTGCAACCATCAAGTGCGCATCGACTGCTATGGGACATGAGGCGATAATCTGACTAGCACGAGCGAAATCGAAGGTGAAATTCGGCACGAAAATATTATCCATAACATCTAGATGTATCAGATCTGACTGCGCCGCTATCCGCGAGATCTCGTACTCTAAATTATTCAAATCAGCGTTGAGAATGCTGGGGGTAATACGAATCTCTCGTGACATAGGAATATCCTAACTTTTCTTGCGTAACACTGCTAGAAACATCGCATCTGTACCATGGATATGCGTCCACAAGGCCATGGCGCCGGATCTCGTTGCATTATCCAAGCCCGGTGGCAGATAAGGGGTTATATCTACTAACTCCATTTCAGGATGCTTCTTAATAATCTCATTGACTTGAACTGTAGTTTCAGCCAAATGCGGAGAGCATGTTGCATAACCAAGTACGCCTCCGGGATTGAGTACGGAGATGGCAGAGTTAATCAGCTCGCGCTGTAGCGCAGTTAGTTCGCGTAGATCTTGCAAAGTCCGTCGCCAACGTACTTCAGGCCGTCTTCTGAGGGCACCTAAACCTGTACATGGCGCATCAATAAGAACGGCATCAAAGAGTTCATTGTGAGTGGCCACTTCTCGACCGTCACCAGTCCACACTCGCGCACCATGAACAACACGCCGCACTAAATCTGCACGCGGGGTGGAGATCTCATTTGCGGTAAATGTAATGTGTCGCTGTGCTGCGATGGAGGAAAGTAAGGCGGCTTTTCCGCCAGGACCTGCACATAAATCTAGCCATGAGGAGCCGTTGGCGACCGAGGCAAATACCGTTGCAACTAACTGTGATCCCTCATCTTGCACACCTGCCAATCTGTGTCGAATGATTTCGAGTGAGCCTGGATTGCCTTTCCATCTCGCACCCAAAGATGAGTACGAAGTCGCTTCGGCACCAAGTGCGATGAGCTCTTCTTGCGTTGAATAACCGGGCCAGGAGACCAATGTTGGTAATGCAGGCACGTTATTAATTGCAAGCGCCGCCTCAACTTGTTGCCAATCCTTTAAAAGATCATAGTAAGCCGAAATAATCCACTCTGGATGTGAATACTGAATAGACAATCTCTCCACTGGATCTTTGATCTCCAGTAACGGTGCAAACCAATCATAAATTGACTTGCGCGTGACGCTTCTAAGGAGGGCATTAACGAAACTCGCCTTGGACTCACCGACTCTCTTGCGCGCAACTTCGACCGTTGCGGCCACTGCTGCATGGTCCGGGATGCGCATCTCATGTATTTGATGCACTCCCAGCCGCGCAACATCGATGATCCCAGGATCTACTTCTGACCATGGTCGATCACTAATCTGAGCTAAAACCCAATCGTGTTTGCCCTGCATACGTAATGTGCCGTAGACCAACTCCGTCACTAAATTACGATCCCGCTCCTCTAGCGTGCTAGAGCTCAACGCTTGCGGCAATAAAAGATTTGAATAACCATCATTTCGATTGACTTCGCTAATGAGATCAAAGGCCAGTAAACGTGCCGCATCTGGTTTAGGTGATTTGAAAGTATTTCTGCGGGCTTCAACCAAAGTGGGCACCTTGAACCAATCGTGCACCGCGCGCCCACTCAGTTGCGGTCATCTCCCTCTTACCAGCTGGAACTACCGAATCAAGACGTAGAGCGGTCCGCGAACCACACCCAACTATGACGTCGCCATCAATCACAACTACTTCACCCACAGCAACATCTACTGTGCTAATTGCCGCCCTCGTGATCTTGAAAGTATTTTCCTCCCATGTGGTCCACGCGCATGGCGCAGGATAAAAGGCACGAATCTTGCGAGAGAGTGTCTCCGAAGACAAACTCCAATTGAGGCGGGCATCCTCCTTTGTAATCTTAGGAGCCAACGTCGCTAAACCGTTTTGTGGATGCGGTTTAGCTCCCGATTCAATTGCTAGCAAAGCCTCATTAACTACCTGAGGACCTAACTCTGCTAAAGCTTGCAATAGCTCCAACGATCGCCATTCCTCCTTGATTGCTAAAGCAGTTGTTGTGTAAATCGGACCGGTATCCATTCCCCTATCTAAAGAAAAGACCGTGACCCCAGTAACGCTCTCGCCATTTTCAATCGCTCGTTGCGCTGGCGCTGCACCACGGTAGGCCGGAAGAAGGGAGAAATGAAGATTTATAAATCCATAACGAGGCAAAGTGAGTATGGATTCGGGCAAAAGCGTTCCATATCCAATAGTCAGAACGAGATCCAAAGTTTCGATAGCACCAATGAGCTCACTCGGAGAGTGCGGGCGCAGAAGTTCAATCCCTCTCTCTTGAGCCCATAGAGTCACAGGCGAGGGTGTGAGTTCACGTCCGCGTCCTGCTGGGCGATCTGGTTGAGAGATAACAAGGGCGATTTCATGTTCAGAACTGAGCAACCAGTTTAATGTTGGAATCGCTACATCTGGAGTAGCAGCTACTCCGATGCGCACTAAGAAATCCGTCCGAAGATCGTGTGGGGCGACTGTTTAATTACGATCTTACTTTCGGCCTCATTGAACCAATCAGACTCTCGAATCTCCTTCATTGCAAGCTTTCGATTGGCCTTGCTCATGCGATCAATGAACAAAATGCCATCCAAATGATCGCTCTCATGTTGCAACGCTCTAGCAAGAAGTTCAGATCCATCAACTTGTATTGGCTCGCCAAACATATTAAAACCAGATGCAACTGCTCGCAGAGAACGCGGTGTTGGATACGTCAAGTCAGGAAATGACAAGCAACCCTCATCGTCTTCTTCGATTTCACCGCTGAGTACAAGGGTGGGATTAATAAGATGCCCCAAGACATCATCGACGTGCCATACAAATGCTCGCAGTGATACACCGATTTGAGGCGCAGCTAAACCAGCACCTGGAGCATCTAGCATCGTCTGGGTTAAATCAGCTATTAATGTACGCAACTCTTTATCAAAATCAACTACGGGTGCGGCCGGGGTAATGAGAACGGGATCTCCGAAGTGACGTATCTCTTGCGCGCTCATTTGGTAATCCTATCAAAGAACCTACACCGAATATGGATCGATTCTCATGGACAGGAAATCCTTTTTCGCAATACTGCGCCTACGTTGCAACTCGTGAAGAAAAGAAGTTAAGGCAGAAGAGTCTTCTTGCGGGCAGTACAAGACAATTCTGGCTCGCGCGCTCCCTATTTCGCTGGGTCCATAAACTCGAATTGATGAAGGTATACGTGCATCAGAGACTGCCTTTTTTAGGCCAGCAGCAATTGAAGTGAACTCTTTGGATTCACCGCTTATTACATAACTCGATACATATGGTGGCAATGGAATCTCCAATCGCTCTTCTAACTCCCGTCGAATCATCGCTCCAGGGTTCCATCTAACAAGTGATGCAACGATTGGATGTGACTCATCGATGCACAAAAGGACCACGCCCTTTGAATGAGTCATAGCAGCTGTTTCGAAGAAGAGTTCACGTGCACGCTCTTGAGCTCGTAAGTCGGGATGGGAAAAAAGTTTCAGGCCTTCGAGCATAACGACGGCGGCATACCCTCCAACTACTTTTGGTGCGGCCCCTGGTGTTGCTAAAACTATAATCGATTTATTCTCTATCTCCGTTTTAATAACATCGCCAAAAGATAAAATAAGAGGTGAACCCGGGAAGGCTCTTGAAATCTCCTCGGCTGCGCGTTCGATGCCTCGGCCCGCTAGATACTGCTTATTTCTTTGGCACCATGTGCAGGACCAATCGGGATAGGCGGATTGACACACTTCACAAGAAGGGGCGGCTCCCTTAGATCCGACCACCAATCTGGCGCCGCAACTACACCTGGCGAGATTTTTACAATGCGCGCACAGCAGGGCGTTTCCATAACCTTTGCGTGGAACTACGAAAAGAACGGGGCCGGAGGTTAAAGCGCTACGAATATCAGAGAATATTTTCCCGGGAAGCAAGGCGCCATCATCAGATGAAAAAGCCTTCACCCTTAGACGATGCGATTTGTTCAAATATTTCAACTTCTTCGAATCTATGAGAGCAGAGATTTCGAGGGAGGGAACGTAGCCCGTAAAGATAACGTCGATGCCTTCAAGAGTTCTGCGCATTTGAACAACATCTCGCACATTCCAACCAGGACTTCGAATCTCGAAATGCTCATGAGATGATTCTTTATACACGATGACACTAACTAAATCATTAACTGGAGTAAAGACAGCTCCACGTGCTCCAATAATTACACTCTTATTGGCACGCATTGCACGTAAATAGTTTTCGTATCGCTCGGCACGGGATTGTGAGCTATCTAGGCGAATGAAATCAACTCCAACATCCTGGGCACTCTTACACAGGGCATTGATATCACTCTGATCAGGTGCAACTATCAATACTGAACCATCACTCAACCATCGCTTAGCCATGCTAATTACCTGATCAGCCGGTTCTACATATGGATCTAATGCATGAAAGGAGTAGATCTCCCGCAATCGTGGCTTAGGGCCTGAAGTATCGACGACAGGTACAAATCTCTTGTCCACGCCCGCCACTCGAGGTGGTATCGCCGAGCGCACAATGTCGAATGGATTAGTCGCCCAATGCTTGGCCGCCGTATCAATGAGCTCCAGAGAGCTCGCTGTTGCAACTTGATGAGGAGAGAGCACTTGGGTGATTGCTTTAATAGTTCCAGTGACGTTTGATTCATCAAGACGTTCTAAGACGATAGCTTCGACTTCTCGTCCATTAAAAGGAACTTGAATTCTCACGCCAATGGTGACGCTGTGCGAGAGCTCCTGCGGTACGAGATAGTCATAGGAGCCATCTAGATGAAAGATGCCAGTATCAACCCACGCTCGTACATAGGGTTTCTCTACCGCTTGAATCTGCGACCGCGGAATGACTTGCGCCTTTAAGCGCAGTCGAGGCGGCGATGCCACGCTCTACTTAATAGCGCTTTGAAGTGCACTCACGCGATCAGTGCGCTCCCAAGCAAACTCAGGAAGTTCACGACCAAAGTGACCGTATGCGCTTGTAAGTTTATAGATTGGGCGTAGCAGTTCTAGATCGCGAATAATCGCCGCTGGACGAAGATCAAAGACGGCTAAAACAGCATCTTGAATTTTTGCGACCGGCACGGTTTCGGTTCCGAAAGTCTCCACAAAGAGGCCAACGGGCTGTGCCTTTCCAATTGCATATGCAACCTGAACTTCACAGCGACGTGCAAGTCCTGCGGCAACTACGTTTTTAGCTACCCATCTCATCGCATAGGCGGCAGATCTATCTACCTTTGATGGATCTTTACCGCTGAAGGCTCCCCCGCCGTGACGAGCCATTCCACCGTAGGTATCAACGATAATCTTACGTCCCGTTAATCCGGCATCTCCCATTGGACCGCCGATAACGAAGCGACCTGTTGGGTTAATAAGCGTCTTAAGATCTTTTCGAGGAAGATCGATCGTTGAGAGAATTGGCTCGATAACAAACTCAAGAATCTCAGGAGTTAGCGTTTTAACTACATCTACCTCTTCGGCATGCTGACTAGAGATAACAACGGTATTGAGTGCAACTGCGCGATCTCCATCGTATTCAATAGTTACTTGAGTTTTTCCATCGGGGCGAAGATATGGAAGCTGACCGGATTTGCGGACCTTTGAAAGCTGTTGAGCTAGAGCATGTGCCAACCAGATCGGAAGAGGCATGAGCTCTTTTGTATCATCACATGCATATCCAAACATTAAGCCCTGATCTCCAGCTCCCTGTAAATCCAAGGGATCGGCGCCAGATGCTACGCGATGCTCATATGCATCATCTACTCCTTGAGCAATGTCTTGTGACTGTTGCCCAATCGAAATCGATACACCACAACTATTTCCATCGAAGCCTTTGTCGGATGAGTCGTAGCCGATATTTAGAACAGTGTCGCGAACAATTGTGTTGACATCGGCATAGCCATTCGTAGTAACTTCACCGGCAACGTGAACCTGTCCCGTTGTGATGAGTGTTTCTACCGCTACGCGGCTCTTAATATCTTGAGAGAGTAGAGAGTCAAGAACAGCGTCAGAGATCGCATCTGCAATCTTGTCTGGGTGTCCTTCTGTTACAGATTCCGAGGTAAAAAGGCGTTTTGACATGTTTTAACCTAACTGCCGGATGGCGTGATCAAGGAGGAGATTGGCTAGAGCGTCTTTGGAGGCTTCCTTGACTTCTATATGCGCACCAGTGCGTGTCAGAATCATACCCTGTGTCGTATCTTTTCCGAAGATTGCACCGTTACTGACATCATTGACGTAGAGAATATCCAAGCCTTTAGCCACTAACTTGGCAGTCGCCGACTCCAGGAGATCAGTGGTCTCAGCAGCGAAGCCAATCATTATCTGTCGCCCCTTTTTTGAACTCAACTGCATCAAAAGATCGGGATTTTGCTCTAACTCAATTGAGGTGAAAAGAGCTTTCTTAATCTTTTGTGTAGGGGTGCGCACAGGTTTTGCATCTGCAACGGCCGCGCTCATAATCAAGATATCGCATGAGCCAAACTCTCGCTCTAGAGCCACGCTCATCTCTGCCGCGCTTTCAACGTGGGTTACAGTGAGGCCGTCGACAGCCGCTACCTGCATATTGGCGGCCACCAGGTGCACGCTCGCTCCACGCAAAAGGGCGGCGTGGGCTAGCGCCAGTGACTGCTTGCCTGAGGAGCGATTGCCAATAAAGCGAACTGGATCAATCGCCTCTCGAGTTCCGCCCCCTGAGATCAAAATTCGTTTACCTACTAGGTCGCGTAGATTTCCGGTCATTCCATCGAATACTTCTATAATCGCCGAGCTCTGGGGAAATCTGCCCTGGCCAATATCATTGCCGGTCAATCTTCCGACCTCTGGCTCCATCACGATATAACCGCGGGCGCGAAGAGTTGCAACATTTGCAACGGTTGCAGGATCCGTCCACATTTGTGGGTGCATAGCTGGAACGACCAAGATGGGAACGCTCGAGGCAAGAATCAAATTAGTCAGAAGATCATCTGCGCGGCCGCTGGCTATTCGCGCAATTAAATCTGCAGTCGCAGGAGCGATAAGAAAGTAATCGGCCTTCTCGGCAATAGAAATATGCGAAACCTCGTCGACATTTTCCCAAACCTGCGTGCTCACCTTGCGATGCGAGAGCGCTTCCCATGTTGCGGCTCCTACAAAGTTAAGTGAGGAGGGAGTTGGTACAACTGTTATTGAGTAGCCACGGTCTTGCAGACGGCGCAAAAGATCACATGATTTGTAGGCGGCAATTCCTGCGCCAACTCCGAGTACGACCTCACGAGTTGTGGCAGACATGGCAAGGAAGAGTTATTTAAGCCGTTGGTTCGAGATTTTCAATCGTGAGCAGGCCTTCATTAATCTCGCGAAGTGCGATAGAAAGC
>JBILUX010000043.1:0-9564 GCA_044370765.1 Candidatus Planktophila sp.
TGGGCAACTGATGCGATTGCCCCTTTTCGATCCATGCCCGCACCTTCAAATTCACGCACTCTAGCCACCATATCTTCGGCCGTTGTGGCCGCCGAATCTTCTGAGGCGCCAGCGATAACGAGAGTGATTTCTCCAAGAACTTCATTGGCATCTGCCCATGATGAAAGCTGCGTTAAAGAGCCACGAATCGTCTCTTCATATCGCTTAGTCATTTCACGGCAAATAGCACCTCTGCGTTCGGCACCGAAAATGCTAACGGCATCACTTAGAGAATCACCTAGACGATGTGGTGCTTCAAAGAAGACCATGGTTCGCTCTTCGTATCGGAGCTTTTCAAAAGTTGAAATACGCGCACCCGATGCTCGCGGAGGAAAGCCTTCAAAAGTAAAGCGATCCGTAGGCAGTCCAGATAATGCAATGGCCATCGTCACTGCACTTGGCCCTGGAATAACGCTCACTTCGATTCCAAGTCCAATCGCATCACGCATCAGACGAAAACCGGGATCACTAATAGTCGGCATCCCGGCATCTGATAAAACTAAAACGGTCTCACCGTTTTGAAGCTCGCTCAATAGCTCTCGAGTGCGATCCTCTTCATTACCTTCAAAGAATGAGAGAACGCGCGCCGTGAAAGTAGTTTCAATGTCTGCACACAATCGGTGGAATCTTCGCGAATCTTCGGCGGCGATGATTGATGCGCTTTCAATGGCCGCTTTTAGGCGCGCACTTGCATCGCCGGGGTTTCCGAGCGGGGTCGCAGCCAATATAAGAGCCATAGGTCCATCATCTCAGTAATTTCACACTCTTATTCGCATACGATTACGCACATGATCGCCGCGCTTGCTCCCGCTCTCATTGCAATTTTCTCCTTGGCGTTGCGACTCATTAACCTATCCACCCCTAAGGGCTTTGTATTTGATGAGGTCTATTACGTTGATGGCGCACGAGATTTCTTGAAATTCGGCGTTGAAGTCACCGGCAACAAGCCCGAGTTCATAGTCCATCCACCAGTTGGCAAATGGTTGATAGCTAGCGGGATCAAACTCTTTGGGGATAATGAATTCGGATGGAGATTTGCAACTGCAATTGTTGGCGTCTTACTCATTTTGCTCTTTGCCAGGTTAGTGCACGTTCTCTTTTTTTCACCTCTGCTTACAGCGATGGCGGCGGCGTTAATGGCGATGGATGGCATGGTTCTTGTTCACTCCCGAACAGCACTCTTAGATCTATTCTTAACTTTCTTTGTTCTCTTAGCAATCTATCTGTGGCATCGACAAAGACATTGGTATGCAGCGATCGCTATCGGCTTGGCGATGGGCACCAAATGGAGCGCAATATATTTTCTACTTGCGATGGCTCTCATTTCAATCTACAGAGTTTTCACATCCCACACTGGGCGCGAAATAGTTCGACCCTCATTAATTAGATTCCTGCAGTACGGTCTTCTTCCAGTCGCGGTATATATCAGCACATGGGCTGGTTGGTTTTTGAGTAAGCGCGGCTGGGATCGCCAATATTCAGAGAATGCCTGGTCTTCATGGTGGCACTATCACGCAGAGATGTTGGGCTTTCACACCGGCCTAACTGAAAAACATTCCTATCAAGCTAATCCATGGAGCTGGCTGGTTATGGGCCGTCCAACGTCGTTCTTTTACGAATCCCCACAAAACTGTAGCTCAAAAAACTGTGCGCAAGAGGTTTTGGCAATTGGAACGCCAATTCTCTGGTGGATTGGAACCATCGCGATAGCAGCGGTCTTTGGTTTTTGGATCCACTCACTCGTAACGAAGAGGTTTGATAGCGTTCTCAATATTGTCGTTCTAGGTATTAGCGCAGGTTACTTACCATGGTTCTTCTTCCAGAAAAGAACGGTCTTCACTTTCTATGCCGTTGTCTTTGAACCCTTTATGTTGCTCGCAATTATTTACTGCGCAAAGCTTTTGCTGGATAGATCAATGGCCCCTGCGTTATCTATGGGGATCGTTTCCGCACTGTTAGTTCTGATTTTCCTTAACTTTATATATTTTCTTCCTTTGTTTACGGGAGAGGTGATTAACTATTCAGACTGGTTAAAACGAATGTGGATGAGTTCTTGGATTTAACTATTCGTTAGAGGCTTTTGATTGGTTAAGGCGCTCTACTGTTTCGTCGGCAAGTTGTTGGTCAAAGATTTCATCACGCGATGGCGATGCGGCAGCAAGAGCTTCACGCTCAAGTCGCTCCTGTTCATCACTCCAAACACCAGGTGTTGTTAGATCAATTACGCGTTTGGGAACAATTGCCTTCGGAGCAACTACATACGTTGGTGCTGGGACTTCGGCAGGTTGCCAAGAATTTCGAACTGATGCACTTCCTTGAGGCAGTATGACAACACCTTTTAGTTCGCGTTCAGATAATGGAATCCATTGCTCTTGTGAACTCTTTGGTGTAATAACTTCCACCAGATTGGTTCCGGAAACTCCGGCTGTACGTCGGTGCAACTGTTGAATGCGTCGATGCTGGATACTATCGGCCACGGTTTGGCGACGAACATTTGCGATGTAGAGCAAAATTCCAGTCGCGGGAACGAGTGCATATAAGAATGGCATTGTGTTCATAAACCCACCTACAAGTGTTGTCGTTAAAGAGAAAGTCAATAAGACGAAGATGATTCGACGACGCATTAAGAGTTGTGCAATCTTTGCTTCGCGATCCAAATCAATGTGATGTAGCCCAGCGCTGTGATTGCCATGCGGTGAGGAGTTGGCTACAACAGTCAGTGCAACCTTAAAACGTTCGACTGATTTGCCGGAAAACTCGTTGCGGTCATGGATCCAGCGGGGTGCGAAATATGCGACCCACATACCAATGATCGCAATATAAATAAGTCCGGAAGCCATGATGTACAAAGATAAAGGAAGAATGATTACTTTTCTGGGATTTAAGCGCTACTTAATCGAGAGATTTTCCTTCACAAAACAGATATGGTCCCGCCAATCGCCATCAATATGAAGGTATCTTGCTCGATTTCCCTCGAATATATAGCCGGCTTTTTCGGCGACTTTTCGTGAAGCGGCATTTTCGGGCCTTAGATTTATCTCAATGCGATGTAGTGAAAGCGAAGAGAAAGCAAAATCAGTTAATAGCTCTACGGCCATTGTTGTATAGCCTTTATTTGCATAGTTACGGTCTATCCAATATCCGATATGGCCCCCGCGCAGAGCTCCGTAAATTACTCCTCCTAGAGAGATTTGCCCGATCAAATTTGCCCCCTGCCAGATAGCAAAAGAGTAGGAGCGGCCCGATCGAGCCTCACGATTGAGGGTGCGAACCATCTCAAAGTATGAAGGCAGCCTCTGCAGATCGCCCTCACTAGCGATAGTGGGGGTTGTAGCCTCCCATGGAGCCAGCCAGGTTCGATTTTCCGCGCGAACCGCGTTCCACTGACTACGGTCTCGAAATCTCAGTGGCCGTAGAAAAATTGCATCTCCCGTAATGACTATTGGCCAGCGCTCGTCCATAAAGTTTTAAATGTATCTGCGTTCAAGAATTACAACAGTGACTTCATCACCGGCCGATAGATTCGTCTCTTTTTCACCCACGGCGATAAAGGCAGTTGCATCTGAAAGTGTCGAGATCTCCTCTTGATCCATTAGAGGCATCACGGATGTGGCATCTTCGGCCAAAGTTGCGCGAATATATGATCGCATTCCTGGAGTTGATGCAATCGCCTTTTCAAGCTTTGCTTTTACGGATGGGCGGTGAATCGTCGCCGCACCTAGCATTGTTCGAATCATGGGACGTACGAAAAGTTCGAATGAAATATATGCCGCAATTGGATCTCCGGGCAGAGTGACAACCGGAATCTTGTCGGGGCCGATTTGACCATAGTTATGGCGCCCGCTCATTTCAATGGCCATATCTATAGTTGTAATCTCGCCAAGGCGTGAAAGCGTACGAGTAATAAGGTCAAAGGAGTCATCTTGGCGCTCCCCGCTAATAATAATTAAATCAGCGCGTACCAATTGATCTTCAATGACACTTTGCAGTTCATCTTCATCATTTGGAATCGAGTGAACTCGATAGGCAACTGCTCCCACCTCGCGAACAGCGGTGGTTAAAAGCCATGAATTTGTTTCGTACTCTTCATTACCGGCCAACGCCTTACCTGGTTCGACAAGATCTGGTCCGGCTGAGAGAACAACAACCCGTGGGTGTGGGCGGGTTGGCAAATGATCTAGACCGATCGAGGCGGCTAAGCCGATTTGGGTCGAGCGGATTCTGCTTCCTTCACGCATAACTAGCCGCTCACCCGCATAGATGTCCTTTGACAGAGTCGCCCCATGGGCATCAAGGAGTGGCATTTCAAATGAATCGAGCGGCCTACAAATTGCAAGGAGAGAGGTTAGAAACTCATCTACCCGCGTGTGCTCTGCCATAATCACACCATAC
Source organism: Candidatus Planktophila sp. (assembly GCA_044370765.1). Classification (GTDB taxonomy): domain Bacteria; phylum Actinomycetota; class Actinomycetes; order Nanopelagicales; family Nanopelagicaceae; genus Planktophila. The sequence continues at coordinate 4,432 of JBILUX010000043.1, forward strand.
TTGTAGGGCCGCACTTTCTTTGGGATTTAGCCCCGCGAATTACTGGGAGAAGTAGATGAATCAGAGCACAGTTAAGAAAGAGTTACGTGAGAGGTTGCGCCGTGAGCGGATCCAAAAATTCATACCCTCGAATTTTAATGTTATTTTGCAATCACCCGAAATTCTCGCTGCGTCAACAGTAGCCTCATATTTTTCATATGGTGTCGAGCCAAGCACCACTGAAATCAATAAAGCCTTCCTGCGCTCTGGTAAGCGTCTACTGCTTCCACGTGTAAAGGGAGAGATTCTTGAGTGGATTGAATGGAACGGTGATGAAAGCCAACTTAAAGTTACAAAAAAACTCTCTGAGCCAATCGGGAATCCTGTGAGTGATTTGAGTGGCATCGATGTAATGGTTGTCCCAGCGCTACACATTGATCAGGAGGGTTTTAGGTTGGGTCAAGGCGGAGGTTTTTACGACCGCGCCCTTGCAAAGCTTCCGGGTTGGAAAATCGGGTTAGTGCATGCCGGTGAATTAACGGGTCAAAGCCTGCCTCGCGAATCGCACGACATCGCACTCAATGCCGCAGCAACACCATCGATTGTCGTTCGATTTAAAGCTTAAACTCTGGAAGATTGCGCGCCATAACTATTCGTTGAATTTGATTTGTTCCTTCATAAATCTGTGTCAGCTTTGCATCGCGCATCATTCGCTCAACTGGGTAATCAGATACATATCCATATCCGCCAAGCACTTGAATCGCATCTTGAGTAACTTTCATCGCCATATCGCTTGCAAAGCATTTGCTGGCCGCTGAGAAGAAACGCAAATCCTTTTCTCCGTTCTCGCTTTTAACTGCAGCGGCATAGGTTAGTTGGCGCGCAGCTTCTATATTCATAGCCATATCGGCCAACATAAACTGAACGCCTTGAAAATCAAAAATCTCTTTGCCAAACTGCTTACGCTCATGCGAATACTGCGAAGCAACATCGAGTGCTCCCTGAGCCAACCCCAATGCCTGTGCTGCAATTGTGATTCGCGTGTGATCTAAGGTATTCATCGCAAGGGTGAAGCCCGCGCCAACTTCACTTATTCGCCGATCATCACTTAATTGCACGTTATCGAAGTAGACCTCGCGAGTTGGAGAGCCCCTAAATCCCATCTTCTTTTCGGGTGAACCAAATGAGATACCGGGATCAGATTTTTCAACAATGAAGGCGGTAATCCCTTTTGAGCCAAGGGTTGAATCCCCCTGCGCAATGACGGTGTAAAACTCGGATACTCCAGCGTTAGAAATCCACTTTTTGCTTCCGTTAAGAATCCAACCATCTCCATCTCGCACAACTTTGGTGCGCAGTGCAGATGCATCTGAACCAGCATCAGATTCAGAAAGGCAGTAAGAGAAACCTTTACCTGAAACTAATTGCGGGAGCCATCGCTTTTTCTGTTCATTATTTCCACCTAAAATTAACGGCAATGAACCGAGCTTATTAACTGCAGGTATCAGTGATGATGCACCGCATACGCGTGCGACCTCTTCAATAATGATCACCGTGGCCAAGGCATCTGCGCCATCTCCACCAAATTCCGTGGGTACATGTGCAGCGTTTAGTCCAGCTTTTTGAAGTGCATCGGCGGCCTCCTGCGGATAGCGATGTGCCTCATCTACATCATGTGCGAAAGGGGCGATCTCTTTTTCAGATAAAGCGCGCACGCTGGCGCGTAGCTCTCGATACTCACTTGGTAGAGCAAATAAGTTTTCCATTAGGGTTCTTTTCTATCATGTTGGGCCAACTCTTGCAGATAATGGTTGTATTCAGCTAAATCATCGGGCAGGCCCATTGCCGCAGCCCTTGCCGTATTTCGATCCAAACGCTTTGCCTCGCGAGAATCATCTTTTACCCAACTGATAAATGTTGCAACCAACGCCAAAAGAATTGGGATTTCCCCCATCGCCCAACCAATTGATCCACCTAACTGTTGATCTGCCAAGAGGTCGGTCAGCCACGGTGTCTTAAGGGATGCGAAGTAACCCTGGTCGATCAGCGTTGTTGAGGACATTAAGGCCACCGAGAAAAATGCGTGGATGCTCATGGCTGCAAAAACGATAACGATTCTTACTAAGTGCGGAATTCTCCGTGGATTTGGATCGACACCGATAATCACGTGGAAAAAGAGAAGTCCGGCCAGAATGAAATGTATATTCATAAAGAGATGGCCGACATGGCTCTGCATCATTGATCCAAATAGACCGGTGAAGTACAAAGCAAATAGCGAGCCATCAAAGAATGCCAGTGCAACGATCGGATTAGTGTAAAAAATCGCCAATTTGGAGTGCAGCGCCGCTAGAAGTGTTCCGCGAACTCCTCGTTCATCTTTGGTGCGTCCTTGTGGCAATGTTCGAAGTGCCAGAGTAATCGGCGCACCTAATACGATTCCAATCGGAGCAATCATCCCTAAGATCATGTGTGCAACCATGTGATATGAAAAAGCAAAGTGTGCATACAGTCCAAGACCGCCACTTGTCGCAAAATCAATTGCCGCGATACCTAACCCGAATGCGATACTGCGTCCTACTGGCCACTTGTCACCGCGCCTTGTTAACACCATTACCCCTTTTATGTACAAGGCGACAGCGGTAATCAAAATACCAATCATTAAAGCATCGGGCTCGTAACTAAAGAAAATTCGGTTCCAGGTCGGTGCCGGTGGCGTTGAAATTCCAGAGACAGCGATTGCTGCGTCAAATTTTGGAGGTGTAGGGCGTTCGGGTGCTTGGTTTGATGAGAGCCATGCCCCCATGGCAACGGTAACAACCATGATGAGCGCTTCAGCAAATATTAAGCGTCCGAAGCCAAGCCAATCGATGCGATCGCGCTTAGCTAGATTAGTGCGATGCAAGTAGCCGATTGTGATGAGCGCCAAAGTCAGTGCAATCTTGGCAACTACTACATAGGCATATGCCGTGTTCCATGCACCTTGAAAATCCAATCGAGCCCACGCATTTACGCTGCCACTTACAACAACGGCAATGACCGACCACAAAGCTAATTCACTAAAGCGGGGCACTGCAATTGGTCGATCCTCTGGCTCGAGAAGGGCTATTGCTATAGCTCCACCCACCCAAAGAGAAAGCGCTACAACGTGAATTACTAAGGAGCCAATTGCCAAGCCATGTGAGCCGCTTGAGGCAGAGTGGCTTTGAAAAATCGGTACGACTAACCCTATGAGCGAAAAGATTAGGAGAAATACGGTCGAAAGAATCTTCTTTACGCGAAATGCAAGAGCGGCTACCCCTAAACCTACCAAGGCCTGAAAGAGTAGGTACTGGCCCAGGGTAATCTGTGTAACAAAAGATCTAAGAATCGTTGGATCTAATGCAACTGAGATCGGTTGATCTAAAATTGATGCAAGGGTAAAGAGTATTGTGCCAAAACTTCCAAGCGACCAAACTAAAGCGCATACCCAGAGTAGACGGCGGAGTTTTTCTGCTTGTGTAGAAAGTTTGCCCTCGGCATCTAGAAGTAAGAAGGCCATCGCAAGCAAAGTTCCAATAGTTGCGAAGGCGCCAATTAAAGATAAGTATTTGAAGATAACGCTAAAAGCGATCATCTGTCCCTAAAGAGTTTACGCGCGTATAGTGCAAGACCAACTAAAACAAAAAAAGCCATTACTAGTAATGCAACGATAAAGACATTCGTTCCCCAACTACTACTGGCGGGAGTTTGCGATTGCGTTGGTGTGGGTGTTGGCTCTGCAGGTGTTATGACGCTCGGAGCAGAGAAATTAAATGTAAATGATCCTTGTAATGGAACTTCACCCTCAGAATAGAGAGTGTAAGAGACTCTATAAATTCCAGATTCGACGAGTGGTTTTAATCCTATGGAGGCATTGACATCATCAACTGCAATTGTTCCATCATCAACGCGTATGCCCGATGGATCGGTAACCATTAATTCATTTGCATCTGCAATCAATGCAATTTGTGTAGTAAGAGTTACAGAATTGGGCGGTGTTGTAAGCATTGAACCGCTGATGGGCGAGGTGGTAATCAGCGAGTTTGCAGAGGCGCTTGCCATGCCTAGATATGAAAGGGTGATGAGGAGCACGGCCAAGCCCTTGATTTTCAACTTTTTCCCTCGTACTTTCATCTCGATTCGACCCTATCGTGCCACTTCTTTAGACTTGCCATCTACCCCCACCGAGGGGTTTTCTTGAACTTGGAGCCAATTATGCCTACCTATCAATATGCATGTACTGCCTGCTCTCATGAGTTCGAAGCCTTTCAATCATTCTCCGATGATTCACTCACCCAGTGTCCTGAGTGCAAGGGAGAGATCCGAAAAATTTACTCCGCAGTTGGCGTCGTCTTTAAAGGCTCTGGATTTTATAAAACAGACTCTGTTAAAAAGAAAAGTGTGAGCGAGAGTACAACTCCTGCTCCAGCAGCTCCAGTCGCGCCGGCAGCTAAGAGCGATTAATCTTCGTGGTGGGGTGGCTTATCTGACTGAATCTCTTCGTCGCGTTTCGCCGCTTCAGCCGCTGCATCTGGATCAATCTCATCGGTTGTGACGGTAGGAAAGAGTTCGCTCATGCTTAATAGTCTAGAGGTAGAAGGCCGGTGTTAAAAGGTGTTTGAAAAACTAGGCGGTTTCATAGTCGCCCATAAGAAGAGTGTTCTTGTCCTCTTTATACTCCTAACGCTCACGGCAGGCGGCATCGGCTCATTAGCATTTGGAAAACTCGATAGCGGTGGATATTCAGATCCCAATAGTGAGTCGGCCAAGGCAACTACATACATTATTGAGAAATTTAAGGTCCAAGAACCAATCGTCACCTTAGTCGTAGACTCTCAAACAAACGTCGATGATGCACAAGTTATGGCCCAGGCCAGCGCACTTGAAAAAGAGATTCAAAAAGTAAAGGGTGTTTCTAAAACATACTCTTATTGGTCCACGGGCGGTGCACCAACGATGCGTTCAACAGATGGTAAGGCCGGCTTTATTCTTGTCTATGCCGATCTTAAGTCCGATGACTTCAAAGGCTTTAGCGCCATTGGTGCAACTATTCAAGAGCGATTTGACGGTGATTACGAGGGACTCCAGGTCTACACCGGTGGTGGCGCTGTAATTACCCACGCAATAAACTCTAAA
>JBILUX010000007.1:0-19493 GCA_044370765.1 Candidatus Planktophila sp.
CGATCGCACCACCGGAGCTGTAATCATTGTTGGTAAATGTTGCATCACCAGCGAATACAATTCTTTGGTTACTACCGTTACCACCGTTACCACCATCGCCACTGTAATATTCGTTGCCGTCGCCGCCGAAGCCGATCATAATAATCGCACCATGGTCGTTATTTTTAAAAACTACATCTGAGGCAAAAAGAATGCTTTGATTTCCAGCATTGCCACCGTCGCCACCTTTGCCACTGCTGTACCCCGGCAGGTTGAAGTTGTAACCACCACTACCGCCACTACCGACCGAGCTTTGCATTCTGATCGCTTCGTTATCAAATTCATCACGCAGAATCGTTAGTTTTTGGTCTCCACTGTTGCCACCGTTGCCACCGTTGCCACCGTCGTAATAATCATTGCCATTACCGCCATCGCCACCATCGCCACCTTGGCCTGCTTTCCCATAACTTTTATCTATCGGATCCCCGTTAGAGTTATAAATCCACGCGCCGCCACGACCACCGTCGCCGCCGTTGCCACCATTACCGGCGTCGTAATACGATCCGTTGTAAATGTAGGCATCGCTTGCGTATCCACCATCGCCACCATCGCCGCCGTAGCCAGCTAAGTTTCCAACTTCGGTAGCGCCTGGAATAAGAGTTCCAACAACAGAAACGTTTGTAGCGTTTGCAACTTCGGTGTGTGCGCTAATAGATATGAGCGCGCCGGCATTTCCGCCGTCGCCACCGTCACCGCCGTTGTAACCGTCATCGTTGTCTGCGTAATAGCCATCGCCGCCATAACCACCATCACCGGCGGTATTTCCAAACAAGGACGAGTCAGTAATGGTGATGGTTGCAGTTCCGTAAACTGCATGTGCAACAACTGAGACAATAGAGCCACCTGCGCCACCATCGCTACCTGCGCCACCATCGCCATATCCATCGAGACCGTTAGCTCCATCAGCAGCGTCATTCATCACGATGTATGTATCGGCGAGATCGAATACCGCTTGTCCATATGCACCGGTAGCTGAAATTGCAATTACTGAGCCACCACTGCCACCGGAATAACTGCCTACAAATCCAACTGCACCTGCCGTGGCGCCTGCACCTGTATAGTTAAATGCAATTGCAGAATTGCTTACATTAAGTGTTGCAGTTGCCTCGTCTGTATTTGCATTAACAACAACTATTGAACCGCCAGATCCACCAGCCCCACCAAAATCTGCACTTGAACTACCCGACCCGCCTGCACCGCCTGCACCCGTGTGGTTGTAAGCAATATATGTGTTGTTAAGTGTTACGTTTGAATTTTCTCCAAGTGCAGTAACTGTCAGGATCGAACCACCGTCACCGCCTGCGCCGCCTGAATTTGCAGGAGTTGAAAATGTGGGAGTAATGGCACCGCCTGCTCCGCCTGCACCTGTGAAGTTTCCATCGATGAACACGGTGGCGGCCTCGCCTGGAGTACCAATATCCACGGTTGCATTACCCGCTGCCAAGACTGCAACTACTGAACCGCCATCACCGCCATCACCGCCCGTCACGCCATTAAAAGCGGCAGTACTACCGACTGCGCCGCCTACGCCAGAAGTATTGCCTGAAATTGTTACGTCATCGCTAATGATTACTGTTGCATCACCAGCAGTTGCATTCACTGCAACGATTGAACCACCTGCGCCACCAGCACCTGCGGCCTCAGTTGGAGTACTTACTAGACCAGCACCACCAGCACCTGCACTGTTACCCGTAATATCTGTACTAGTGATCGTGACTAACACCGCTGGTGTAGGTGGATCTGTAATTGGAGAAGATGCTGCATTCACTACGACAACCGAACCACCATCACCGCCTGAGAGTCCTACACCTGCAGTGTTACTCGTAATTGCTGTGTTAGTCAGCGTGACTGTCGCAGGACCGGTGGCTGCAGTTACTACGACAACTGAACCACCATCACCGCCTGCAATTACGGGAACCTCTGGGGCTGCTGCAATGACCGCACCTGCAGTGTTACTCGCAATTACCGTGTCAGTGGCGGTCACTGTCACGGCACCTGTCGCTGCATTCACTACGACAACCGAACCGCCATCACCGCCTGCAACGCCTACACCTGCATCATTGTTTGCGATTTCTGTATTATTGAGAGTGACTGTCGCATCTGCCGCTGCATTCACTACGACAACCGAACCGCCATCACCGCCTACACCGCTTGCGCCGCTTGAAACACCACCACCTGCGCCTCCACCTGCACCACCTGCACCACCTGCACCAGCGTCGTTGCCCGAGATGGTTGCAGTATTGAGCTTGGTGCTTGAAGTACCGCTAATGATCACGGTTGCATCACCTGTTGCTGTAACGGCAATTGTCGAACCACCTGCACCACCTGCACCACCTGCACCACCTGCGAAATCTGAAGTACCTACACCACCTGTTCCACCTGCACCGCCTGCACTCGAAGTGTTGCCAGTGATTGCTGCAGTATCGCTAATGGTCACGGTTGCATCACCTACTGCTACAACTGCAAGCGTTGAACCACCTGCACCACCGTCGCCTCCTGAATTAATTACATTTGAAACAGCACCCGCCCCGCCCACACCCGAGGTGTTACTCGTGATAGATGCAGTTTCGCTAATTATCACTGTTGCGTTAGCACCTACGTTTACCTCAACGATTGAGCCACCTGCACCACCGGGATTACCACCGGTCTGCCCATAACCAGCACCACCTGCACCCGCAGTATTTGCCGTGATTGTTGTATCACCACTAATAGTCACGATTGCATCTGTAGCTGCGTTTACGACAATCACGGAGCCGCCAGTATCGCCTTCAATGGGGGCAACTGCAGCGGTATTGTTGTGAATATCTGAATTATTGATAGTTACGGTGGTCTCTGCTTGACCAGTAACTGAAATTGCGGCAGCGCCAGTGACATTTGTAACTTCAACGTTATTGAGAACCACGGTCACAGGAGCAGCTGCGTCAACGGAGACAGCGCTCACCCCGGCTTTAGGGGCAACATCTAAAATTATATTATTGAGCGTGAGACTGGAGTTCGAACAGATCAAACAATTTCCAACAAAACTACTTGCAGCGGTGAGTGTAAAGGTCGAAGAAATTGGAGAGCCGATACTGACGGCTCTGTCGGTAAAGACAACTGGTGCCTCAGCGGTGATCGTCGTACCAGCTGCACCATCAAAGATAATTCTCGTTGGCGCTGTATCGACATCGGAGTTGGCACCACCTACTGCGGTGGCAAGGGTTCCTTCATCGGTAAAAGTAAAATCCGCTGCGCTCGCACCTTGAATTTGGTTTAAGGCGAGCATGCTTCCTAAAAAGAGCGCGCTACTAAGAGCTACCTTGCTATTTGCGATTGAATAGAGTTGAGCTAGCTCAGATGCCAGTTTTCCTGAAGGTGTTGGTGAAGATCTCGATTGTGTAGTGGGCTTAGGAGTTGCATCTTGAGTCAGCAGTCGAGGTAAGGGCCGATTTTTTCTCGCCCTTGATTTAGGAATCTGCTCACTCTCCTCTCCACGACATCGTGGTATTTACCACAAGCGGCGGCTGATGCTGGGGGGTGAGCCCAGCGAGAGGTAGCACTCGTCAGGCTCAACTCTATGAGAGTTAATTGGGATATTCCATTCATTTTGGGCATGGAAGGTCCCTGAGGTAGGGGCAGCGTAGTTTTTTCTGGATATTTCTTGGAGATTCAGGCTTTAGAGCTGAATTACTTCCCCAGAAACCTCTCGGACTGTGATCCGGGACAAAACGATGGCAAGGGCCTTTGAGCGAGCAACTTCGGCCATGAGAGATTGGATCTGTCCAGATTTTTCAAGTTGATCGGCGAACTCTTGCGGTGACATTGAAAAATGTTGCGCGGTACGAACTAAGTACTCATTAATTTCAGCATCATCGATATGAATTTGTTCTGAACGTGAAACTACATCTAATAAATAATCTGATTTTAACGATTTACGTACTTCAAGATCGACTTCAGTTCTATGTTCGAGATCTTCTGAGCGATTTTCCCTTGCGAGATGTTCGTTGACTTCTTTTTCAATCAAATCCTCTGGTAAGGCAATATCTAATTCACTCATCAATTTTGCCAACACTAAATCCCGTGCCTGTGCGCCTTGTTCAACTCTTTTCATCTCCATAAGATTGGTAGCAATATCACTCTTAAGCTCAGTTAAAGTTTTGAAATCGGAAATTGAGCTAGCAAATGCATCGGAGCCTAGAAATTCATCATCTCGTATTACGCCTTGAGATGCCTCATGTTCTGCGAATTGTGTTTGGATCTCTTTGAGCTTTTCATTGATATCTTCCTGGCTGACTAAGGCATCGGAAACCGTCACTGAAATCTCTGAAAAATCTGGTAAATCGATTGCAGGGCGAATATTTATTTCTGTGCTAAAGGTCAGAGGTTGAAAATCAATGTAATTTTCAACTCGGAATGTAGGTCGCCCGATGGCAAAGAGTCCATGCTCAACTAAGGCTTTCTCAAAGAAATCTGGAATTGCCGTTTTAATTGCTTCGTTTAAAACCCTTGGGCGGCCGATCCGTATGTTGACTAACGTTGCAGGGGTTTTTCCTCTACGAAAACCTGGAACATTTATTCCAGCAGATGCCCTTGAGTAGGATTTATCTATATGTGCTTCGAACTCGGTAAATGTAACTTCAACACTCATGCGTACGCTACTCACGGTTAGATTCTCGACGGTGCTCTTCATTGGCGCTCCCTTCACTGAGAAAAATCTCTAAATAAGTGCCGCCTACTACATGCTGCAATCTTGCCAAGTCTAGGTAATCCGGTGAGTTTACTCGGTACTATTCTGTAATGTTTGAAGTCCATACACTCGCAATAGCTGGGTGCTTGTTTCTTGGAGCGATTTTGTATACCTCAGTTGGCCATGCTGGGGCATCGGCCTATATCGCCATTATGACGCTATTTGATCTGCCACCTCTGGTAATCAAACCAACGGCTCTCACTCTGAATATCTTTGTCTCGTCCTATACAAGTTTTCGCTATATGCGCAGTAACTTCTTCAATAAATCCTTGTTTAAGTATCTAGTTATCGGCTCTATCCCAGCGGCATTTATCGGTGGCCACATTAATCTGCCGAGCCATATTTATAAACCTATTATCGGGATACTTCTTCTTATCTCTGGAGTCCGTTTCCTGGTTCAAGCTTTGCAGGTCGATCACCCTCGACGCAGCATTAACTCTGGATTAGCGGTGGTGATTGGCGCTGGCGTTGGTTTGCTCTCTGGCATCACTGGAACAGGCGGCGGAATCTTCTTATCTCCATTGATTATTTGGTTGGGCTGGGTCAGCGTTAAGCAGGCAAGTGGCACGGTTGCCGGTTTTATCTTTGTTAACTCAGTTGCAGGTCTGCTCGGCAATCTGCAATCGGCTCAATCGCTACCCGAAGAGCTTCCACTCTTCGTAATAGCAGTTCTGCTAGGTGCTTTCATCGGAACCCGCTTTGGAATCTCTAAGTTTTCTAGCACCGGGATAAAACGTGCTTTGGGTCTCGTTTTACTCATTGCAGGTGCAAAATTCATCTTTGCTTCCTAGATTTAGAGCGTAGGCTTGCTTCATGAACACATTATTTGATCCTCTAACAATTGGCTCCGTGACTTTTCAGAATCGCGTTTGGGTCTCTCCTATGTGCCAATATTCAGCCAACGATGGCTTTGTTGGTCAGTGGCACAGTGCGCACTTGAATGCTTTTGCAACTGGCGCACCTGGATTGATAATGGTCGAGGCAACTGGAGTTGTGCCTGAAGGTCGAATCTCAATTGGTTGCCCAACAATTAACGATGATGCACATGCAGCCGCCTTTAAGCCAATGATTGATTTTGCCCATTCGCAGAATGTGAAAATGGGAATCCAGTTGGCTCATGCTGGCCGAAAAGCATCAACGATGCGCCCTTGGGATGATCACCGAATGGCGAGTGCCGAAGAAGGTGGTTGGCAGAGTGTTTCTTCCTCGGCGATCGCCTTTCACGGCTATCCCCAACCTCGCGCCCTGACAATCGATGAGATTCACCAACTCACCCGTGATTATGTTGCCGCTGCTAAACGCGCAGTGAAGGTCGGCTTTGATGTTATTGAGATTCATGCAGCCCACGGTTATTTAATGCACCAGTTCTATTCACCTCTGGGCAATACTCGCAGCGATGAATATGGTGGCAGCTTTGAAAATCGAGTTCGCTTCCTACTTGAAACGGTAACGGCAGTACGTGAAGCTATTCCTGCAAGCACTCCCCTCTTCGTGCGAATCTCGGCAACCGATTGGGTAGACGATGGTTGGAACTTAGTTGATTCGATTGAATTATGCGCTCAACTGAAAGTTCTCGGCGTTGATTTGATTGATGTTTCAACTGGTGGCAATGTTCACAACGCACCTATTAAAGCAACACCGGGTTTTCAAGTTCCATTTGCTGCAGCAATTCGCGCAGAGGCCGCGATCATGACGGCGGCCGTTGGTTTAATAACCGAGCCTGAGCAGGCTCAATACATTATCGAAACGGGTGAGGCAGATGCAGTCTTCCTTGCGCGGGCAATGATTCGTAACCCTCGTTGGGCGCTCAATGCCGCTGAAAAATTAGGAGTAAAGATTGCCTGGCCGCATCAGTTAGAGCGCGGACAAAGTATTTAGAGTTTTGGTGAAAGCAGTTCAGAGATTAGCGCCTCAACGCGCGCCTTAATCTCATCTCTAATCACGCGCACTGGCTCGATGCCTTGACCGGCTGGATCTTCAAGCACCCAATCCTCGTATCGCTTGCCCGGATAAAACGGACAGGCATCACCGCAGCCCATTGTGATAACGACATCTGATGCCTGTACAGCTTCGGTGGTTAATATCTTTGGAACATTGTTGGCAATATCTATGTCGAGTTCTGCCATCGCCTCAATTGCAATTGGATTAATTGAATCCTTCGGCGCGGAGCCAGCCGATAAAACATCTATCTGACCTTTGCCTAGGTGTTGCATAAAGCCCGCCGCCATTTGTGAACGGCCAGCGTTATGGACGCAGACGAAAAGTACCGATGGTTTATTTGTCATGTGTAAGAGCCTTTGTTAAGCCCAGGCCAATCAAGGCTCCGAGTATTTGAGCTGCAATAAAACGCGGGGCACATCCCGGAGCAATTCCTGCAAAAGAGTCAGAAAACGTTCGCCCGATCGTTACCGCCGGATTTGCAAATGAGGTCGAGCTTGTAAAGAAGTATGCACTTCCAATCCATGCTGCAACCATGGCCGGGATTAACGCCAGTTTCTCCTGCTTGATTAAGAGATTGATAATCAGAATTAAGCCGGCAGTTGCAACGATTTCGCCAAGATATAGGTTGCCACCCGATCGCAGCTTTGTGGCACTCTCAATAAGTTGGTGACCAAACATTGCATTGGCAAGAATGGCGCCAGATATCGCACCTAGAATCTGAGCCACGGCATATTGGATGAAGCCCAAAATATTTATCTTGCCTTCAATCAAATCAACCAAAGTTACGACTGGGTTGAAATGCGCACCACTAATCGGTCCAAGAATTTGGATTAAAACAAGAAGCCCAAATACCGTTGAAATCGTATTAATGAGTAGCTGAACACCGACATCTTGAGATAGATCAGTTGCCATGATTCCTGAGCCGACAACGACGGCAACTAAAGTCAGAGTTCCGAGGAACTCACCAAAGAGTCTTTTCATTGTAAAAATCCTATCAAGGCAAGGTGAACAGCAGGCAAACTATGAAACAGCGATGATGTCTACGACGAAAATCAAAGTCTCATTTGGACCAATTGGTCCTGAGCCATTTGGTCCGTAACCAAGATCGGCTGGGATAACGAGCAAACGTCGTCCGCCAACCTTTGCACCAGGTAGGCCTTGCTGCCATCCGGCGATTACGTTAGCAAGAGGAAAAGTTGCAGGCTGTCCGCTGCTCCACGAGGATTCAATGACTTCACCTTTAGACCATGTCATTAAGGTGTAGTGAACAGTCAATGTTGATGTTGCAAGAACTTCAGCGCCTGTTCCAGCGATGATGTCTTGGCTTTGCAAAGTTGTTGGTGCAGCTCCTGTTGGAGCTGCAATTGTTGGTGCCTCGCCGGCGTTACCGGTCACCGCAGGAAGTCCTGGTGCCGCATTCTCAGTCGATGTATCTGCCACTGTTTCTTTTCCTCCGCATGCAGTTAGGGATGTAATCGACAGCGCAATAATCGCTGCGATTGCTAGCCTCTTATGGATTTTCATGTGCATCCTTTACTCGAGCTCTCCGATTAGTTTGAATTCTCCATCGCCTAACTGACCCTGCGCACGGTACATCTCTAACTTGGCACGGGTATCGGCAATATCTAAGTTGCGCATCGTAAGTTGGCCGATGCGATCAACGGGACCAAAGGCCGCATTTTCTGTACGCTCCATCGATAACTTATCTGGGTGATAGCTAAGGGCTGGCCCAGTTGTATTAATAATTGAGTAGTCATCACCGCGACGCATGCGCAAAGTAACAGAGCCAGTAACTGCCGATGCCACCCAGCGTTGGAGAGATTCGCGAAGCATTAACGCCTGTGGATCCAACCAGCGACCTTCGTAGAGCAAACGGCCAAGACGGCGGCCCTCTGCGTGGTAGTTAGCGATCGTGTCTTCATTGTGAATCGCACTTATTAAACGCTCATAAGCAATGAACAGAAGCGCCATTCCTGGAGCTTCATAGATTCCACGACTCTTCGCTTCAATAATTCGGTTTTCGATCTGATCGGCCATTCCAAGACCATGGCGACCACCAATTGTATTTGCCTCTTGCATTAGGGCGACAACATCGTTGAAATCTTTGCCGTTGATTGCCACGGGGCGACCTTGAACAAAGTTAATGGTTACATCTTCGCTGTCGATCTTTACTGCTGGATCCCAAAAGCGCACGCCCATAATTGGCTGCACTAATTCAACGGAGGTATCTAAATTCTCTAAGCTCTTGGCCTCATGCGTTGCACCCAAGATATTGGCATCGGTTGAATAGGCTTTTTCAGTGCTGTCACGATATGGAAGTCCATGTGCAACCAACCATTCAGACATCTCTTTACGTCCACCAAGTTCGTTAACAAAATCAGCATCTAACCACGGCTTATAGATTCTTAAATTTGGATTAGCTAATAGACCATAACGATAAAAGCGTTCGATGTCATTGCCCTTATAGGTTGAGCCATCGCCCCAGATTTCAACTGAATCTGAATGCATCGCACGAACTAACATTGTTCCTGTCACTGCACGACCCAGAGGCGTGGTGTTGAAATACTGTTTCAATCCACTGCGAATATGAAAAGCGCCGCATGCAATTGCTGCCAGGCCCTCTTCAACGAGTGCGCTCTTGCAATCGACAAGTCGCGCAATTTCAGCGCCATACTCTTTGGCGCGATCTGGTACTGAATCGATATCGGGCTCGTCATACTGTCCAAGATCGGCCGTGTAAGTACAAGGAATTGCACCCATAGCGCGCATCCATGCAACGGCTACCGATGTGTCGAGACCGCCCGAAAATGCGATGCCGACTTTTTGGCCAACAGGTAGCGATGCAAGGACTTTGGACATGCGTGAAGTCTAACCGATGAAGAGTGTTGGAAGTTTCTTCTCAAGGGCAGGAGTAATGGCCCATTGGCTACATATCTCTTTATAACGAGCAATATCTATGGCCTCAGGGGCTGCGCCTGTCTTAACTGCACGGATCATCAGATTTCGAGGCGTGTGTTCGCCTCCAATAAACTCAATGAGTTCAACGCGGTATCCAGCAATTCGCAGAATTTGAGCTCGCAGAGAATCTGTTAATAAATCACCTAAGCGCTCTTTCATCAAACCATATTTTGTCATAGCACCCCATGGCTCCGGAGTTGTTTCCATTTGAGATTGAATATCGTGGTGACAACATGGTGCGATGAGTAAAAGTTTAGCCCCACCATTAACCGCCCAAGCGATTGCATCATCAGTTGCAGTATCGCAGGCATGCAATGCGATAGCGACATCTGCATCTCCAGCAGTAGTCGCAGATATCTCTTCTGCGCGAAAAGTAATTGTCTCTGTAATACCCAGGTTTTGCGCAATTGCATTGTTTCGATCACGTGAGGCTGTACGAACATCGATACCAGTTACTGTGACTGGCATGCCAATCGCACGAAGGTATTGATGCGCAGCAAAAGTTAAGTAGGCGTGTCCACACCCAAGGTCGACGATAGAGAGCGGATTTTCTTGCGTTGGTTTATGTATCTGGCCAGATTCGATCGCAGTATTTAAAGTCGGCGCTAAAAGGCGCAAGAACTCTTCAACCTGCATGTACTTATCTTGCTTCGATGGCTTGATCGCACCCTTGTGATCGGCTATCCCAACTTCCAACAAAAAAGGATCAGTTGGTTCCAAGAGACGGGCTTTCTTCTTATCGTGGCTCAAGTTTTGCTCCATCGATTTCTTTTCAAAATGCTGCTGGGCATCACCACTCTTAGTGACACGTATCGACATAGAGCCGTCGATGGAGTCAACTAAAATATTGGAATAACCACTTGAAAGGAGTGCCAGGATAGCTTCGCGCCCTGGAACAAGGTTTTTAACAGTAGTTGCGCGACCGTCGTTATGGCTAAGTTGTAAAAGAACCTTCCCCTTTATCTCAACAGGGCGAATATCAATGCGATCGAACTCGGTAACCATGTTGCGACGGCATCCAGATAAAACCACACGAACTAAGCCTGCTGTATCAACAATACGGGTGCATGCATCACTCAATGCATCTTCCAGTGAGTTTGTCATGGCTTATTGTGGGGAAATAACTGTCGTAGCTTTTGCATCACTTAAGTCTAAGTGCGAGGAAGTTGAACTTCAATTGCCAAACCGCCTAAGTCGCTCTTTCTCAAAGTAAGCACGCCTGCATGTCGCTCAATAACGGCACTCATGATGCTTAAACCCAGACCACTGCCGCCGCTTTCGCGCGAGCGGGATCGATCAAAGCGTTTTAATCCCTGAATCTTCTCTCCATATGATTTAGAGGGCAAACCAACGCCACCATCTTCAATAACGAGTTTGATCTCTCTTGCGCTTTGAAGGGTGATTCGCACTGGAACATCGGGCAAGGTATGAATTCTGATATTTGCGAGTGCATTCGTGATGAACCTCTGTAAATATTTCTCTGACCCATTCAAAACTACGGAATCCTCGATATGTACCTCGAGTGGGTGCGTGGCAGCGATTATCTCAAAATCCTTAGCGCTATCCGTTAGAAGTTCGGAGAGATCTACTGCTGAAAACTCATCGACTTTTTCTTCGCCTAGTTCGGCCAACATGAGGAGGTCGGCAATGAGCGACTCCATTCGTTTGATTTCGCTATTGAGGCGGCTAAATGCCAGCGCTTCGCGTTCCTGCTCTAACTGCTTTCCCTCCAACAGCTCGGCATATCCCTTTACAACGGTTAACGGGGTTCTTAATTCATGCGCGGCATCACCCAAAAACTCCTGCATTTTCTCGCGCTGAGAGCGCTCCATGGCCAGGGCGCCCGAGCGATTAATCAGAATTGAAATAAATGATGCAATCGTGTTTGCAAAAAGAATAAACATCAACAATCGCCAGAGATTTGTCTGCAAATTACTAGAGATATCGGTAAGCGATGCTGCAATAACTAACTGTTCACCCTCAGGAATATCAATCTGGCGTATCTGAAGCTTATCTGGGCCATTGAGTACGGCCTTTCTAGATTGTTTTAAAATCGCAATTTCACCGGTAGGTGCCTTAAAGGCAACTGTCATATCAAAGTTGTTTTGCTCAACGCTTAGAAGTGCTGCAGCTATCGGATCCCCTGGACTTAGTTCAACATCTAGAGCCACGGTTTTTAGATGGTCATTGACTACCGAGATCTCTGATTGATACGAGCCCCATACTGCAAAGCCTCCGATGAGGAGTGAGAGGATTGAGGTAAGCGTAACAGTTGCAAAGATTTGTCGAGTTTTATCCTTCATTAAACCGCTTTAGGCTCCTGAATCTGAAAACCTACTCCGCGGACTGTTTTGATGCCCTCGAATCCATCTCGGTGAAACTTCTTACGTAAGTATGAAATGTAGGTATCAGTAACAGTGCTCTCGGATTCAAAAGTGATACCCCAGACCTCATCTAGCAAGAGCTTCTTGCTAAGTACGCGACCCTTTTTTTCCATAAGAATCTGTAAGAGTCGGTACTCAGTAGGTGAAAGATCAATCTCTTCGCCATTGAAAGTCACACAATGTTGTTCGTCGTCAATAGTAATCGGCCCACATGTCAGAAGTGTTGGAGCAGTTGTGGACTTATATGAGCGACGTAAAATGGCCTTTATTCGTAGTACTAACTCTTCGATTCCAAAGGGCTTGATAACATAATCATCTGCGCCGATCTTTAAGCCACGTGCAATGTCACTCTTATCTTCTCGAGCAGTAAGCATTAAAACTGGAGTTAAATCATTGGTGCTCCGCAGACGCTCAACGAGTTCAAAGCCATCCATCAAGGGCATATTGATATCTATCACCATCAACACCGGCTTATTGGTACGCAGCAGAGTAATCGCTGCCATGCCATCGCCTGCCTCAACGGTCTCAAAACCGGCGATGCTTAAGGTGTCGCGCAGGAGGGCCCGAACCCCAGGCTCGTCGTCAACGATCATTATCAGTTCGCCCATGGCCCCACTCTTTCATGTGTGGGCGCCCTTGCCAATTGGCACGGGCTTTAAATACGAGTTTCACAGAAGATGCACAAAGAAATAGGCCATCATGTAGCCATGAAGTTCCGACTTATGGCAGGGCTAGCCCTCAGTGCTCTCATATTCATTAGTGCAGCCCCGGCATCATATGGCGACGCCACACCATCACCTTCACCTTCACCTTCGTCGACTCCGCTAACGGCGATTGAGCAGTACAAATTGGATCTGGAGATATATAGAACTCAAGTAGCTGCACGTAAACTGGTGCGCGAAGAAATAGCTAAAGAGTTCATGGCCAAAGTGGAAGCTGCTAACAGCTTTGCAGAAAAAGCGTTATTAAAGGCAAAAACAAAATCTGAAATACGTTCGATTAATACTCAACAGAAAACTGCAATCGCATTAGCCATTGCCATTAAGGAGGCGGCGCTTTCGAATATGGGACCCCTGCCATTAGAGCCTGTTAAGCCAAGCAAGCCAGAGTCAAGTAAGTCCGGCAAGCCAGAGTCAAGCAAGAGCCCTGAAGCAACAGCGGCAAAGAAAACAAAATCTCCAAAAGCCAGCCCCACCTCTTCTTCTTAATCTTTGGCTTGGCAATCGTTATACAAGCGCAACCTTCTTTGGCTCCTTTCAGGTTTGTTACAGAGGTAGGGATTCTCTGTGTGAAATAGGTTTAGCGCTATGAAATCTTCGCCGTGGTGGAAAGAAGCGGTGATCTATCAGATCTATCCCCGCTCCTTCTATGACAGCAATGGTGATGGGGAGGGCGATTTAGCTGGAATTACATCCCACCTTGAGTACGTGCGAGAGCTTGGAGTCGATGCAATCTGGCTCAGCCCCTTCTATACATCCCCTAATAAAGATGGCGGCTACGATGTCGCAGATCCCCGAGATGTAGATCCACGTTACGGTGATTTAGAGGATGCAAAAGCGCTCATTAATAGAGCGCATGAGCTAGATCTTCGCGTGATAGCCGATATTGTTCCCAATCATTTCTCTGATCAACATGAATGGTTCAAGGCCGCTCTAAAATCTGGAAGGGGATCACCTGAACGCAGTCGCTTTCACTTTTATGATGCACAACCAGATGGCACACCGCCCAATAACTGGATATCACTCTTCGGAGGACCGGCTTGGACTCAAGTAGATGACGGTCAGTTCTATCTGCACTTATTTGACTCCTCCCAGCCAGATTTGAATTGGGAGAACGCAGAAGTTAATGCCGATTTCGAAACAACACTGCGTTTTTGGCTAGATCTTGGGATAGATGGTTTTCGAATCGATGTAGCACACGGTCTCGTTAAAGAGAATATCCATGCAAATCACCCAGATCCTGAGGGTTTGAGTGATGCACTTCGCTTAGATGTTGAGATGGATACAGATGTGCGTAATGCGCTTTTAGAGTCAGTTCCATATTTTGATCGCCAAGGCGTGCATGAGATTTACCGCAAGTGGCGAAAGCTCTTTGACTCATATGGTTCACGTGATGTGATGGCAGTTGCTGAAGCTTGGGTACATCCGCCAGTTAATGCCACGCGATATGTGCGTGCCGATGAACTTCATCAAGTCTTTAACTTTGACCTTCTGACTGCGCCTTTTCAAAGTGATTACTTATTCGAAGTAATTGATAGATCCAACCAACTCAATGCAACAGTTAACGCTCTACCAACCTGGGCGTTGAGTAACCATGACTCCCCACGTGTTGCATCTCGACTAGGCAACCTTGAATCTCAAGCACTTGCACTCTTCGTTTTCGCGTTGCCTGGCTCGGCTTATATCTTCGCAGGCCAAGAGTTAGGACTACCCGATGGCGAGTTGCAAGACTCCGATCGCCAAGATCCATCATTTATTCGTTCAAAGGGTGCGATAAAAGGGCGCGATGGCGCACGCGTACCACTTCCATGGAGTGGAGAGTCAACGCCATTTGGTTTTACAACGGGTACTCCCTGGCTTCCGATTAATCAATCCTGGCAGCCCTTGAGCGTTGAAAGTCAGAGCGCAGATTCAAGGAGCGTCCTCAATCTCTACCGAAATGCCATGGCTCTTCGCACAGAGCACTTAACTGGTGCTGGCGATATTGAGTGGCTGGAATCACCATCACATGGATCAATGAGGGAAGGGCTTTTGGTTTTTAAGCGTGGATCAGTCACAATTGTGATGAATCTTTCAGAGCAAATCCTTGAAGTCGATTATTCTGGCCAAATAATTCTCCAGAGCTGCGGAGATTTGGATATTCGAGATGGAAAGCACAACGTTCCAGCGCGCTCAACGGTATGGATTCTTAACTAACTGACACAATACGCACCA
The DNA here is from genome assembly GCA_044370765.1 of Candidatus Planktophila sp. Classification (GTDB taxonomy): domain Bacteria; phylum Actinomycetota; class Actinomycetes; order Nanopelagicales; family Nanopelagicaceae; genus Planktophila. Next base: position 14,982 of record JBILUX010000007.1, read on the forward strand.
TGGAATCTACGCACGTTTGGCTTGTCACACTTGGGGCTCTCTCAGCGGTCATTGTTTTTGACTTAATTTTAGCTATTTTGCGCCGTAACACGGAGACCACCACAGCCGAAGCAACGATATGGACCATTGTTTATGTCTCTTCTGCGATTGCATTCGGACTGCTAATGCCAAACTGGACCTCAGATCCCAATGCACAAAAGGAATTTTTTGCTGGATGGATGACGGAATATGCCCTGTCAGTCGATAACATCTTTGTCTTCGTCATTATTTTGGGCCGCTTGAAAGTTGAAAAGAACCGTCAGCAGCTAGTTTTACTTCTAGGCATTCTGATCGCATTGGTTTTGCGCGGTGGATTTATTGCTGCCGGTAGTGCCATTATTGGTAGATTCTCGTCAGCCTTCTTCATCTTTGGAGCCTTCCTTATTTACACCGCTTATCGTCTTCTCCTTGAAGATAAGGGTGAAGAAGAGTGGAAAGAGGATCGAGTTGTTACCTGGATGAGAGGGCGCGGTGCTTCAACATTTCTTATCGCCCTGATTTCTCTAGGATTCACCGATCTAGTATTTGCCCTTGATTCAATTCCAGCAATTTTTGGAATTACGCGAGATCCATACATCGTTGTCTGCGCCAATATTTTTGCTCTAATGGGTTTACGCCAACTCTATTTCTTGCTCCAAAGCTTGCTGAATCGACTCGTTTTTCTTTCAAAAGGACTTTCATTTATTCTGGCTTTCATTGGAGTCAAAATGGTCATTGAAGCCTTCCATGGAATCGGAGTCCATGAGATTCTAAATATTGAGCTACCTCACATCACAATCGAATTCAGCCTTGGCGTAATTTTAATGACGTTGGCTATAACTGCTGTTGCGAGTTTGACAGCTACTCGGCGCGATGGAAGTGAAATTCTCTAAACTACGTTTTTTCGCTTTCGCAATGTTTCGCGATCGTAGTCTTTAGTCTTCTCATGAATTTTTCGTATCTGCAAAGCAAAAGCTTTAATGGCTCCATCAAAGGCAGCAACATCATTGAACTCGGCAGCCTCCGATTTAATGAGTGGCCCGGCACCATGTGAAGTCAATATTACGCGGTGTGAGTTTTTCCCTTGGCGAGGGTTGGCTTCATGAAGAACTTCAACCTCTACGCGTTCAATTTGGACACTGAAACGCTCCATAGAGCTGAGTTTTTCTTCGACAATTTCCCTAAAGTCTTCGGCTAGATCTGCATTGCGGGTATGAATATGAATCTTCATGCCTATAAGGGTAGTACGAAAACCACCGCAGTTGCTATAGATGCCAAAAGAAAAGATTTCATGAGAATTCTAAGCGCCGTCTTACGGTCTGCAACTCTGTCTATTGGGTCACTAACTCGTGAGATGTCTCCAAGCTTTCCTAGATTGAATGTTCCAGCAAATCCATATGCTAAACAGAACTTACTCCGTGATTGGACATATCCAACGGAGGCGACCATAAGTGGAAGAAAAATTCCTAAGCGTGCTCCGCGTGGTGCATCAACTGCAATCAAGCCGATAAGCGAGCTGATTGAAAAAAATAATCCAACTAGCCCCACCATCTGGCGTTGTCGGATTTCCATTTTTCCAAGATTGCATTGTCCTGGAATATAAACAGCGTTAGACATCTTCGTACTCATCTTCGTCTATCCATGCATTGGCCGTTGTGTCCTCCTGATGTTCGATCCAAGACAGGAATGAACCAACAGCGCGAAAGGCCAGAAGAGCCACTGTTATTGCGGCAAATAATCGGCGTATCGCTTTTATCATGGGCTAAAAATACTCTGTATTGAGAAGAATTTCTCTATATAGAAGCTAGAGCGTTTTCGATGTCAGCCCAAATATCATCAACGTGCTCGCATCCAACGGATAGACGAATTAACTGTTCGGGCACGCTCACGCTCTCATTCGGCCATCGGCGTCGACGCTCCCATAGAGACTCAACGCCACCAAGGCTGGTTGCATGAGTAATTAATTGTGAAGACTCACAGAGCTTTTGAGTCAGTTCTGCTGTTGCATCTACTTCGAAAGAGATGATGGCTCCAAAGCCTGGATATCGCACACGAGTAATTTTCGGATGGGCTGAGAGTTTCAAGACGAGAGCTTTTGCGCTCTCTTGCGACTTATTAAATCGAAGGGGGAATGTCCGAATCCCGCGCAGCGCCAGCCAAGATTCAAAGGGACCAGGAATAGAGCCATTAATACTGCGGGTTTCATGCAATCGCTTAAGTAACGCAGGATCATTTGTAGATAAAGATCCCATCAGTACATCACTATGACCCGAAAGAAACTTAGTAACGGAATGCATCACAATATCGGCCCCCATGGCCAAAGGATTTTGTATGAGGGGGGTCGCAAAGGTGTTATCAACGGCCACTCCAATACCCATCTTTTTTGCCTGCGCAATCAATGCTGCAAGATCTGCAATATCTAGACCTGGATTTGTTGGCGATTCGAGCCAAACAAGGGCAGCGCCTTTCATGGCATCGATGACTGATTGAGTATTCACAATATCTACAAAGCGAACTTCTAATCGCCCACTTTCATGAAAGGAGTTAAGAAGCGACATCACGCCGCTATATCCTTGATTGGACGCAACAACGGGGGCACCAACAGGCAAAATTGAAAAGACGGCACTGATCGCCGCCATCCCCGATGAAAAAGCTAACGTTGATCCACCTTCAAGAGCAGAGATCGCCTCTTCAAGAGAGCTCCAAGTTTGATTTCCATATCGACCGTAGCCAATGGCTCCATCGGCATGAAATGTTGCACTTAAAACGATCGAGGGATTAAGCGCGCCATCAGCTTCAACTTCTGGGCGACCGGCCGTGATTGCTTTTGTTTCGAGGTGTTTGCTCATGAGCTCAGACTAAACCTTAGCCAGGATTGCCATTGCCGCATTATGTCCTGGCACGCCACTGACGCCACCGCCGCGAATTGCCCCGGCCCCACAGATAAATATTCGAGAGTCATCTGTCTCTACTCCCCAACTAGGCTCCGTTCCAACTTCACGAAATGGAAAATGCAGATCTCGGTGAAAAATGTTACCTCTGGGCAGGCCAATTTCGACTTCAATATCTAGTGGAGTTTTGACTTCAACTCCAACTATTAAACTCTCAATGGGTTCAGCGAGGTAGTGATTCAGTGAAGCAAGCGCTGATTTCAATGCTACCTCTCGAACTAGGTCATTGTCTTCATCGAAAAGAGTCGCGGGAGTGTGTAGTCCAAATAACGTCAAAGTCTGATAACCCAACTCTGCAAGCTCAGGGCTAAGAATTGATGCATCGCTCAATGTGTGACAGTACATTTCGATCGGCATCATCGCCGGAATCTCTCCCTGATTAGCCTGTTCAAATGCACTTTCAAACTGTGAAAAAGCTTCATTTGCATGAAAAGTTCCGGAAAAGGCCAATCGAGGATCAACGCCTGATTTAAGTTCGGGTAGGCGCTTGAGTAAAATATTTATTTTCATTTGAGAGCCATCCAAACTCTTAGGGCCTATCTTCCCCCTTAGTTTGGAGAGTGTCTGTGGCGCTGCATTTGATAGTACATACAGAGAGCGGATTTCCTCTCCATCTATCGTCGTTACTGTGGCACCTTCACTATCACTCTCAACTTTAATAACCCGCTTATTAATGTCAATAATTACGCCAGCATCACGCACAACTCTTTCGAGCTCTGAAACCAAAGCCCCCATGCCACCTTTGGGAACCTTCCACTCTCCGGTGCCGTTGCCCATGAGGTGATATAGGAAACATATATTTGCCTGAATATCAAAAGCCGAAGAAAAAGTACCAATGAGAGCATCTGTTAATACAACTCCACGAACTAAATCCTCTTTAAAGCGAGCTGTTATAACTTCGCCAATGGGTTTTTCAATCATGTAGTCCCAAACCGATGGCATTGCAATTAAAGCTTTTAGCTCACTTCTTGTCATTAGTGGCTTCAGTAACGTTGGTGCAATACGCTCTGCGAACTGCGCAATCTCACCATAAAATTTCTGCCACGCCTCACCTTCACTTCCGCTTGGATCTAGAAGGGTAAAAGACTCCTCTGTCACTGCATCCCACTGCCTCGAAACGAGTAATCCCTGATTGATGCCGAAACGTTCATAGGGCGTATAACTAGATACCGTGCGGGAAATACACTCAAAGTTAAGGCCTAAGTCGGTGATGATTGAATCCGGTAAAAGCGAGACTAGATATGAATATCGTGAAATTCGAGCATCAAAGCCAGGAAATGCGCGAACGCTGGTGGTCGCTCCCCCAATTTCTCCGTTAGCCTCCAAAATTCGAACTTTCTTACCCGCTTGTGCAAGATATGCCGCCGCAATTAAACCATTATGGCCAGCGCCAATAATGGTTACGTCGCAATCAGGAGCTTTCATTTGAGAGTGTTAAGGATTCGCTCTACTGCCTCTGTAATTATCTCCGGGCTCGTCGCGAAGTTGAGTCGCACATACTGTGAACATTGAGCTCCATATATATGTCCCGAGTTAAAGGCTA
>JBILUX010000033.1:0-10877 GCA_044370765.1 Candidatus Planktophila sp.
CCTCACCAAGTCCAAGTGTTGATAGGTCAAGCCATGCCAGATAACTGTTATCAGGAATATGGTATTTAACCGTTGGTAGTTTCGCTGCTAGTAAGTCACGGATAAGAAAACGATTGTGATCGAGCTGGCTCATCACTGAATTAAGCCAGATTCCACCCTCTGCAAAAGCGGCAGCCGATGCGAAAGCTCCGAGGATTGAAGCGCGAAAGTGGACAGCCGCGGGCATCTCATTTAACTGAGCCTTGATTAATTCATTCTGTGAAACAATGATGGCGCACTTTAATCCTGCAATATTCCAGCCCTTCGATGCAGCCGTTACTGTAATTCCTACTTCACGTGCAGTCTCATTGAGCGCTAAAAATGGGGTAAATTCCGCCGATTTAAAAGTAAGTGGCGCATGAATCTCATCGCTAATAACCATCACTCCGTACCTCTTAGCCATGTCTGCAATTCGAGTGAGTTCGACTTTTGAGTAAACACGGCCAAGCGGGTTATGAGGCGAGCACAGAAGGTGGAGCTTTAATCCTGCAGCGTAGATCTTCTCAATTGCATCTAGATCTAACTGCCAAGGATTCTCGGTCTCGCTGTCGGTATCGGCCCGAGTAAAAGGCAGATCGATTTTTGTAAGCTGAGTTTCATCTATCCAATTGTAGAAATTCTGATAGACGGGTGAGTTAATAAGTACGGTGTCACCCGGTGTTGTAAAAACTCTCAGCACTTCTACAACCGCAACTCCAACATCGGAGGCGATCTTCACCTGTGATGTATCAACGTCCCAGTTCCATTGCTCGGCTGCAAAGCGCGCAAATCCCGTTGCAAGCTCTGGAACTGACCCTAAATATCCAAGATCTGACGCAGCGACCATTTCTTGCAACACTCTGCGGATTGGTTCGGCGATAGGAAAATCCATCTCGGCTACTGGAAGAGGTAAGACATCTCGATCAAAACCGCGCCATTTTTCTGAGTGGTGGGTTAGCAGTTCGGCGAGAGCGGGAGTTTGAACGTTAGTGTCAGGCATCTTGGAAGGCTACCTTGCCCATGCCTATAACTAAAGCGGGCTAGACCTCATCTGGCAGTAATCTACGCGTTGTATTTCGCACTACCAACGTTGTAGGCAGTACCAATGATGGTGGAACAACGTCGGGCTTACGCAGGCGCTCCATAATCGACCAAGCCGCCATTTCGCCCATTAATGTGACTGGTTGCTCAATAGTTGTTAGCTCCGAAAACTCAGCCATTTCGTGACCATCAAAGCCAACGATTGAAATATCCTCCGGACTCTTCAATCCATGACGGCGTAGTGCTTGTAGCGCCCCCATGGCCATCTCATCGGATTCGCAGAAAATCGCAGTTGGTCTATTTGGCCGTGCCAACAAATCATCCATTGCCCGCGAGGCAGTGTGCATTGTGAAATCTCCATGCACTTCACGTGAAGGTAACCACTCCAATTGATTCTCCGCTAAAACCTGCATAAAGCCTTTACGTCGATCCTGAGGAACACTGAAATTAAATGGATCATCGGGGCGTCCAGACATGAGGCCAATCTTTTTATGCCCTTGGTTAACCAGGTGTTGTGTTGCAGTACGCGCAGCGGCTACATCATCTATTTTTACACTCGCACAATGTGCATGCTCCATTCCGACTAATGCAACGGGAATGCCAAGACTAAGAATCGAGTCAAACTCTTCCTCGGTTGGCGGGAGCGAGATAACGATTAAGGCATCTACGCGACCCTTCAACATTTGATGTTGAAATAGACGTTCGCGACCCTTCATGGCACTGAAGTTGTAGAGCAGTAGATCTAAGCCGGCCTCACGTAGCGCCTGTTCAGCGCCGCTAATAACTTGTGAGAAATACCAACGCGAAATATAAGGTGCAACAACGCCAACGCTATTTGTGCGCCCAGTTGGAGAATCAGCTCGAGTTAAGGGGTAATCCAACTTTTCTGCCGCGGCAATAATCTTCAGCCGAGTCGCCTCATTGACATGCTGCAGGCCACGAAGTGCTCTTGAGACCGTTGCACTCGAAACTCCGGCCTCGTCGGCAACCTCTTTTATTCCTGCCATTGTCCACCCTTTTTTCTGCTCCGTACTGCAAAAACCTGCAAAAGCCCCTGCAAGGCATGTAAAACTACGGCAGAGAAGGGCAATTGGCAATAATTTAAATACTTTAGCGATAAATTTACGTCTATGAGCCAACAAATTGAGACCCAGATTGATGTCACTTTAACCGAACGCAACCGAATGAGTGCGCTCTTTCGCATCATTCTCGTGGTGCCTATGGCGATTTTCGTTGCCTCCTTTGCTCCATCGGATCTGGGTACAAGTAACATGGATCCAGGTTTTTTTGCGGTGGGATTCCTAGTTCTTCCAACACTTCTTGCAATCGTTGTGCGCCAAATTTATCCAAGTTATCTTCTGGCCTTTAATGAGGCTCTACTCTCACTTCAGACGCGCGTGGATGCCTACCTCTTGCTCTTGACCGATGAGTATCCATCGATTGAAGAGAACGAGATCGTAAGTGTTGATTTTCCTCCTGTTGATGCCAAGCTTCTCAACCAATGGCTCCCGCTTGTTAAATGGTTCCTAGCTATTCCGCTGTACATAGTTGGAGTTTTCTATATTATCTATGCATTTTTCTTAACTATTTTTGCCTGGTTTAGCATCCTCTTTACTGGCAACTATCCAGAGAAATGCGCAGAAGGTGTCGTCGGTACAATCGCATACTGGAACCGTGTTGCAGGTTATGCATTGCTCCTTGTCACGGATGAGTATCCAAGCTTCTCTCTCTAATTCATGAGCCTGTACTCGACGCAGAAAATGCGGCGAATTGTTACTGAAGTTGGAAAATTGGATAGGAAATTTGAACCGCTCATTGCCCGTCGCCCGTTGTGTACCATCGGACGAAGCGCACAAACTGAGACAAATTTCGAATCACTAGTCAGCTCTGTGATCTCTCAGCAACTTGCAACGAAGGCGGCTGAAACCATTCATGGACGATTAGTACTGGCGTGCAAAGGCACGATTACGCCACGAAAACTAATCAAGTTAGAGGACATTGATCTACGCGGTATTGGCGTTTCTGGCGCGAAGACGCGCACGCTTAAAGGTCTAGCCGGAGCGGTTATTGATAAGAGTATTCCGATTGATCGTATCGATGAGATTCACGATGACCAAGAGATTTTCGAGGCCTTAACCTCGCTTTGGGGTATCGGACGATGGACCGTTGAAATGTTTATGATCTTTCAATTAGGGAGGTTAAATATCTGGCCAACTGGAGATTTAGCCGTTCGTAGGGGGTGGGATATTGTGCATAAAAATAGTGAGGAGACACAAGCAAAAAACCTTGATGTATTGGGTGAAAAACTACATCCTTATCGCAGCGTAGTGGCCTGGTACTGCTACCAAGCCGTACATGAATCACGTGGTTTGGATTACTAAATATCCTCAAGGATTAATGAGACAGAGTTAATGCACCAACGCTCATCAGTTGGAACATCATAACCCTCACCTTTAAATATATGACCTAAGTGAGAGCCACAGGCAGCACATCGGACCTCTGTGCGGACTCTTGGAAATAACGAGCGATCTTCAATTAGTTCTACCGCATCATCGGTCGAAGGTGCGTAAAAAGATGGCCACCCACAGCCTGAATGAAACTTAGTTTCACTTTTAAATAGCACAGCGCTACAAGCCTTGCATTTATAGACTCCCACTTTATCTGTATCTGTATATTCACCAGTAAATGGACGTTCGGTCGCAGCATTTCTTAAAACATCATATGAAAGCGGGTCCAATGCCGCCGCCAGTTCACTCTCATTTATCTTTACCGGATAATTCTTCTCACTCATACCGACGCACTTTCCTGAGGATATGCAACCCCGGTACTGGAGTGACAGTCATAGCCATTTGGATTTTTTTCTAAATATCTTTGGTGGTACTCCTCGGCCAGAAAATACTCGACTCCCTCGGCGCTAACAATCTCTGTTGCAATCTCATCCAAATTATTTTTACTTAGTACCCCTTGGTACACATCGCGTGATGAGACTGCGGTGACATATTGGGCTGGAGTAGTTGTATAAATAGCGCTGCGATACTGAGTTCCAATATCTCCGCCTTGTCGATTCAAAGAAGTTGGATCATGCATCGTCCAAAACTCTTCCAGCAAGCGTAGATATGAAATCTTTGACTCATCAAAACTAACTTTCACCATTTCGGCATGGCCAGTAGATCCAGTACAGACATCTTCATACGTTGGGTTCTGCTGGGTTCCCCCCATGTATCCGACTGACGTCTGAATTACTCCTGGCATCTGCCAAAAGCGGCGCTCGGCACCCCAAAAACAACCAGGTGCAAAGTAAGCGATTGAACTCATAGCCCTAATTCTTACAGTTTCGCAGCTATCGTGCACCCGCTGATAACCTTGCTCTCGTTAACCCATGAGCCCCCGTAGCTCAGGGGATAGAGCACCGCCCTCCGGAGGCGGGTGCGCAGGTTCGATTCCTGTCGGGGGCACGCGCGAGATAAATCACTCTTAAAAGAGGAAATCTTTTCTCATACAACCTTGTTAATACCTACAGAAGGCGAGAGAATTAGCGCCTTGCGCAGCCATAAGTTTGCGTATCAATACGAAGTTAGAAGTGAATAGGCCTCGCCGAAACGGGGCTAGAGGAGGCACGCACATGGATTGGCGACATAGATCGGCTTGCCGCGATGAAGATCCGGAGCTATTTTTCCCAGTTGGAAATACTGGCCCTGCAATCAGCCAAATCGAAGAGGCAAAAAAAGTCTGTAATCGCTGCATCGTAAAAGAGCCATGCTTGGCATGGGCCCTTGAGAGCGGTCAAGATGCTGGTGTTTGGGGTGGACTGTCTGAAGATGAGCGTCGCGCTCTCAAGCGTCGCGCCGCCCGTAACAGAGCTCGTCTACAGGAGCAACAGAGCTCTTTCTAACCGCATTTTTTAATTATTAAAGCGGAAAACGAAGCGAGGCGGTTGTTCCTATATTCGTTGAGGTTAATTTCAATACGCCCTTTAACTCATTCTCAGTCAATGTTCGAACAATCTGTAAACCTAAATTAGCTGAGGTAGCTAAATCAAAATCCTCAGGTAAGCCAACTCCATCATCGATGATAGTTATCACGCACTCATTGCTGTAGCGCGCTAGCTTAATTGAAAGAGTTGATCCCTCTCGCGCTAAACCATGCTCGAGTGCGTTGTGCATTAACTCTGTCACAACCAATGAGAGCGGTGTAGCAAGGCGCGACTCAAGAGAGCCCAATTCGCCATCACGCACAATAGTAAGTTCGCCCATACGTGGACTGAGCTCTAAGGCATGTGAGATTAAACTAGTGAGAACGGCATCAAAGGCAACATCGCTTTCACTACTGCTAGATAGAGTCTCGTGCACTAATGCAATTGAGGCGATTCTTCGTACCGCCTCATTAAGTGCTGATGCCGCACCTGGATCTTCAATTCGTCGTGCTTGTAAGCGAAGGAGTGCGGATACTGTTTGCAAATTATTCTTAACGCGATGATGGATCTCTCGAATCGTTACATCTTTCGTAACGAGTTCGCGATCACGGCGCCGAAGCTCTGTTACGTTTTGAAGTAGGACGATTGCACCAATTCGATCATCGCCCGCAAGTAAGGGCAGAACAAGCAAATCTATCGTTGCACCTTGATTATCAATCTCTACTCTGCGAAGGGTTTTTCCATTTAAGCGCGTACCAATACCCTCTTCGTGGGCATCACGAGAGTTTTGAACAACGGCTTCAGCGACATCACCTAACTTGCTATTTTCAATCTCGCTTTTCCAACCCATGCGGCTAAAGGCTGATCGCGCATTCGGGCTGGCAAATGAGATAACACCGTTTATATCAAGACGAATTAACCCATCTCCCACCCGCGGAACTGGCTCAAAAAGAGAGCCCGCATCCTTATATGGAAATGAGCCCTCTGCAACCATGCGATACAGCGAGTGTGCAATCTGGCGGTAGTTGAGCTCGAGCGCCCCTGGGGATCGCATTAATTCAGAGTTCCTGTGACGAGAGATGACGGCGATTACCTGGCCATCAAAGACGACTGGAATCGTCTCCTCTTTTATCATTATGTCGCCGATTTTTTCAGGCTCGGAGTCTCGAATGATTTCGCCACTTGAAAGTGCTTCATCGATTCGACTTCGACTCCCCCACGTAACTTCATCGCCTATTACGTCATCGATGAAAACAGTTGCCGCAGTTGTAGGCCTAATGTGTGCAACTGCAACATGGCCCGTCGGCCACAACTTCACATCTTTTCTTATCGGAACCCAAAGAATGAGATCGGCAAAAGACAAATCTGAAAGCAGCTGCCAATCGGCAACTAACTCGCGCAGGCGGTGAGCTTGATCGATTGTTACAGAGCTTCGCCCATGGATTAGAGTCTCAAACTGAGGCATGGCTACTTCCAGCTATCTAACTCTTGAGCGATCTCCTGTGTTGCAAACCAAACTAGCTCATCATCATCTTCATGTGCCAAGAGTGCGCATTGGACTTGGCTCCATGTAATTGGGGCAGATAATAAAATCGAATCATCTAGGCTCTCACTCCATTGACCCTCTGCAACCTCTATGGCCAAGACGATCCCGGGTGAGTTTTGCGATACTCGAAGATCTAACGCTGACTCTCCCGCCAAAATCGACAACAGGTACTCAATCTCTTCTTCATCACAGTCTAGGTTTTCATTGACAAAGCCACTCGTTGGAGCAAATACCTGAACTGCGCTATAACTCTGATCTGCAAGAAATTTCGCAAGATCACTCTGACTTATAGGCAGGTATGCACGCATGTGCCAATGGTATTAGAAATTAACTGACCATCTCACTGGCTATCTTCGCAATCGATTTACGCAGGCCAGAGCGCTCATTAATCTCTATTAATGATGATTTCTCGGCCTCTGCCGCAGCACAGGCGCGCCCATCACGAGCGATTACTCGAACACTCAAAGGCCGAAGAGAAGTCGTGAGGGCAAGAAACTTTGCCTCTTCATCGCCGCCTTTACGCCCCTGAGAGCGCATATTGAGAGTAAAACTCAAAGCACTTCGAATAGAGGTCTTTTCTATCAAAGAACTTACCTGTTCCAATCGATGAAGGCCAAGCACATCGGGACGTGCAACCACCATAAGTTCGTTGGCCTGGTCGCATGACCATGTAGTCATCGTGGAAGTCCAGCGTCGATCAGTGAGGCGGTTTGAAAGCCCAGATATAGAGCCCAAATCAATAATAATCTGATCAAACGACTGTGTTGCTAGATCCATCCAAGTATCTACCGACATTGCCTGTTCTTGTGAGATTTCAGCGATTGATAACGAGGGTGCAATAGTGCGCCATCCTTCCTCGCTATTTACATTTCGCACGGAAAGCAAAGCGGCAACAGATGGTGCACGAAAGTTTGCATCAATAAGAAGTGTGGCTTTTCCCAAGACGCTAAGCTCCATGGCGATATTGATTGCAACCGTTGTGCAACCAGTGTTACTGCCCGCCGAACCTATAGCTAGGACATGTGCTCGTCGGCTCTTTGGAGAAAGCTGCGTACTCTGGCGCAGCATTGGTGCGCGAACAAAGCCGCGAACCAGACTAATAAGATCAGTGGCATTTGTTGGTATGAGATGAAGTTCGCCCAATGCACACTCTTTAGCTGGTGAATCAGAGAAGCCGATTAGCTGCTTAACTCTTGGCGCTAGTGTGTCTAAGCGTTGACGAGTAATACCAGATAGATCCGGCGAAAAGATTACGATGGCCTCAAGGGATGCTTCAGGACTACTCTTTAAATAACTTTCAAGTGAGTCGATGTCAATTGCACGAAAAATAACACTCCAGCCTTGGGCAAAGAGTGTGCCTGCAATGAAGCCCTCAGTTTGCGCGTTAGCAATTGCAGTAATTACGGTCGGTAGCTCCAGATCAGACATGTGAACTAACCACCACTAAGCGGCCATGCGTTGTTGCAGTTAGTAATCGTAAAACTTGAGTCTCCTCGACAGCGACTGTGAGGGCGGCATCGGTTCCGAAGTTCTTACTCTTTTGATCAAAGCTAAGGAGTCTTACTCCCCCCAAAATCAATATCGGATCAACTGGTATCTCTCCATTGTTGCTATCGATCACCCAGTAGATATCAATAGCTTCGCCGGCGAGAATCCCTGCCGCTAAATCAACGGCACGAATGCTTATCGGTACGGCACTAGATGCAAGGAGCGTGCTGTCTGAGCTCACGCTTTGAATATTTACAATCTCTCCAGGAGTCATCGTGCTCATCACAATCAATCCGAGAGGGTCATCGGCCTTTCCCATGTAGAGAGAGGCGCTGGAGTCGAGATCGAAGTGTTGTAGTTCGATATCGCCAATAACAATTTGATGCCCGGGGGTCATTTCAACAGAGGCGATCCAAAAATCGCTACCTCGGTGCGAAAATGTTGCGAGAAAGAATGCGGAGAGAAAAGAGGCAACAATTAAGGTAATGGCCAACGGGGTCCTGGAGCGCGATCTATCTTTTTTATATGTCATAGCGCGAACTCAAGGCCACTGGGGCAAGGTCTATTGAGCTTTATCCACAATCATCAATCTGGATGAGCCGATCTCGGCATTTAGGTTGAAGCAATACAACACTTAAGCCCAGAGCCTTGTCCCATGACAACTAATCCGAACTTCAACGAACTACCGACATTTAATCGAATTACCCTGGCCACTGTTTCAAGTGATGAGAACGAGGATTGGTTACACCCAGTTCTTGAAATCTTTCGCCCCCAACCATTACCGCAGTTGCTCAAGAAAAGCCGGCTATATCTCGTACCGAGCACCTTCGATGATGAGTTTGATCCGGATTTTGCACCTGAACCAACCTCGGCTCACGATCTTCCCGCCCTTGACGAGTTGTGTGCAAACTTTGCCCGAAATGTTTTAGAAGTATTTGCCGGGCGCCGACAACCAGCCCAGCTGACCAAAGCGTTCCACCATCGAATCTATAGTGAATTTGTTAAGAAGTCTGGTAGCGAGAAAGAGGTTGGCAAGATACGAAAACTTCACATAAGCGAGCCACTTGATGGAATCTGTGAGACAACGGTCACGGTTAGATTTGGTGAGCGCCTGCGCGCCCTTGTATTTAGATTCGAAGGTATCGATAATCGCTGGCTTTGTACTGCGTTGAGACTTATTTAAGCGCCACCGTGGCAACGCTTGTATTTTTTACCTGAACCACAGGGACATGGAGCATTACGTGAAACCTCGCCAGTTGTTTTTACGCCAGATTCATCGGCGGCTGTGTACTGCAGGCCAGTTCTCGGAAGCGGCTTTGCATCAAGGCCGACGCCTGAAACTTCATGGCTTGATGGCTCAACTGTAATTTCAATATTAAACAAGAAGCCTGCAATCTCTTCCTTAATAGCATCCATCATCGCTGAGAAGAGCTCATAGCCCTCGCGCTGATACTCAACGAGAGGATCGCGCTGAGCCATTGCGCGCAGTCCGATTCCCTCTTGTAAGTAGTCCATCTCGTACAAGTGTTCGCGCCATTTACGATCTAAGACTGAAAGCAAGACTTTACGCTCAAGCTCTCGCATAACTTCTGCGCCTAAGCTCTCTTCGCGGGAGGCATAGGCCTTTTCGCAGTCCTCAATAATGCGTGCAGTAAGGAACTCGGCATCAAGGCCACTACGTGAGCCGGCAGATGCGATGAGTTCATCGACGCTAAATGAGATTGGATAAATTGTTTTGATTGCATTCCAGAGAGTCTCAAGATCCCAATCCTCGGAATATCCCTGCGAAGTTGCGCTAGTAACATATGCGCTCAAAGTCTCTCGAACGAACTCTGCTACTTGATCTTTAATATCTTCGCCCTCAAGAACCATCCTGCGTTCACCATAGATAACTTGGCGCTGGCGGTTCATGACATCGTCATACTTTAAAACATTTTTGCGCATCTCAAAGTTTTGAGCCTCAACTTGGGTCTGTGCAGAGCGGATGGCATTGCTAACCATCTTAGATTCAATCGGTGCATCCTCTGGAATTCCCGCAGCCGTTAAGAAGCGCTCGACCATTCCTGAGTTAAAACGTCGCATGAGCTCGTCCTGAAGTGAGAGATAGAATCGAGACTCACCGGGATCGCCCTGTCGACCTGATCGACCGCGCAACTGATTATCGATTCGTCGAGATTCGTGGCGCTCAGTACCAAGAACATAGAGTCCTCCGAGAGCGATAACCTCTTCGTGTCCCTTTGCAACGGCCGTCTTTTGCCGAGCTATCTCATCAGGCCACGCCGCTTCGTAAGCATCGGCATTGTCGACGGGAGAGATTCCACGACGTTGAAGTTCGAAGTCGGCCATGAACTCAGGGTTTCCACCAAGCATGATGTCAGTACCGCGACCGGCCATATTTGTTGCAACTGTAACTGCGCCACGTACTCCTGCACGCGCGATGATCGCCGCTTCGCGTTCGTGGTGCTTGGCATTTAGAACTTCGTGAGGCACTCCAGACTTACGAAGAAAGGCTGAGAGCTCCTCGGATTTTTCAACACTGACGGTACCAACTAAAACTGGTTGACCCTTACGATGTTTTTCAGCTATATCTGCCGTGACTGCTATAAATTTTCCGGCCTCAGATTTATAGACTAAATCGGCCTGATCCAGGCGAATCATCTCGCGGTTAGTTGGAATGGGAACCACGCCAAGCTTATAAATCTGGTAAAACTCAGAGGCCTCGGTCATGGCCGTACCAGTCATACCCGATAATTTGGAGTACAAGCGGAAATAGTTCTGCAAGGTAATTGTTGCCAGAGTCTGATTTTCATCTTTAATCTCAATGCGCTCTTTGGCTTCAAGGGCTTGGTGTAGACCCTCGCTCTAACGACG
>JBILUX010000044.1:0-9216 GCA_044370765.1 Candidatus Planktophila sp.
TGTGACATTACTTAGATCATCGCGATCAACGAATGGACCGCCACTTGCCGTCAAAATTAACTGTGCAATCTCTTCCTTTTTGCCGCTTTGCACGCACTGCCAAATCGCAGAATGCTCTGAGTCAACTGGAATAATTTGATTCGGCCTTGCCTTTGACATTACAAGTTCACCCGCTGCAACGAGTGACTCTTTATTTGCAAGGGCTAACGTGTTCCCGGCATCAAGGGCTGCAAGCGTTGGGCCAAGGCCAATTGATCCGGTGATGCCATTGAGAACAACATCGCACTCAATAGATGCAAACTCAGTCGATGCAAACACTCCACCGATAACTTTCACTCCGGGTAGGCCCTGGCGAACTACATCGGCATTGTTCACGACGCCTACAAAGGCAACGTTAAATGCCTTGGCCTGCTCAATTACTAGCGCGGGATTTGTTCCAGCCGAGGTGAGGGCGATAACGCGGAATTTTTCAGGGTTGGAGGCAATAATCTCTAAAGCCTGTCTTCCAATCGAGCCGGTCGAACCCAGAATTACAACTTCGCGCATCTATCGATCCAGAAGGTTTTGTGTTGGTGAATATTTCTCGCCTGATCGACGCTTTGCAATCGCACTTAACGCCTCCAACACAACGCGGTTAGCTAAAATCGCTGTGATATCGGCGCTATCAAATGCTGGTGCAACTTCGACGACGTCTATGCCGACAACTGGAAGCTCTAGACAGATTCGGCGAACCGATTCAAGGAGTTCGCGACTTGTCATTCCGCCAGGTTCGGGTGTGCCTGTGCCAGGGGCCATTCCGGGATCCACAACATCAATGTCAACCGATAGAAAAACACCATCACATCCATCGGTCAATGTTGCAAAGGATTCATCTAAAACAGTATTGAGCCCGCGGTGGTGAATCTCAGTCATCTCATATGAGCGCATACCTTGATCGCGCATCCAATCGAGTGTTTTTGAATCAGGCCAATATCCGCGAAGCCCAAGCTGCAAGAAGCGATCTCCGCGCACAATTCCATTTTCAATCAAGCGACGCATCGGTGTGCCATGTCCAACCAATGCACCGAATTGATCTTCGCCAGTATCGGCGTGGGCATCAAAGTGAATCATCGAAATTTTCCCAAGGCCACGGTGCCGTGCAATACCTGCGACGTCGGCAGATGCAATTGAATGATCTCCCCCGAGAATGACAGG
This sequence comes from Candidatus Planktophila sp., assembly GCA_044370765.1. Taxonomy (GTDB): domain Bacteria; phylum Actinomycetota; class Actinomycetes; order Nanopelagicales; family Nanopelagicaceae; genus Planktophila. The sequence goes on from JBILUX010000044.1 coordinate 1,195, forward strand.
GATTGCACCTGCACGTGAAATCTTTTCAGTTGCAACAGCTAATACTTCAAGGGATGCAACTAAATCTCCACCGGGCATCATTAAATCTCCGGCATCAACGACTTTCATGGCCTTTAATGAATCTATGCGAAGGGCTAAATGTGGACGCTCACCATCATGCGGTAAATAATCCCCACCACGAATAGCTTGTGGGCCAAATTTCGCTCCTGAGCGATGTGAAGTTCCACTGTCAATTGGCGCACCAACGATGACCACATCGGCATCGGCAAATGTGGATGGGATATCTAAATCGCAGCGATCGATTCCAAGAAACGTAAAATCAGGGCCATACATGTTTCCATGGTTCGTCATACCTCTAAGAATAGGCGCAAAGAGTTAAGAACCGAAACTTATGGCCAAAAAACCACAAATTAACCGACGCCCAGATAGCTCTCTTGAACTCGAGGATCGGCCAGCAGGTCAGCTGCCTTTCCAGCCAGAATTACATGTCCGGCCTCAAGTACATAGGCATGCACTGCAATCCTCAAAGCCGCATCTACATCCTGATCCACTAATAAAATTGATGTTCCTGATTCCACAATACTAGGCAGGCGTTGGATAATCTCATCAACCAAAACGGGCGCAAGACCAAGAGAGAGTTCATCAATTACAAGTAATTTAGGTTGACTCATTAGGCCGCGCGCAATCGCGCACATCTGCTGTTCACCGCCAGACATGCTTCCAGCAACTTGATTGAGACGTTCACCAAGACGTGGAAAGAGATCAACGACTCTATCAATATTTGTATCACGAGTGCGCCATGCTCCTAACTGCAGATTCTCCCTAACTGTTAAACCGGGGAATAGTCTGCGGCCCTCAGGAACATGCGCAATTCCCTTTGCAACAATATCCTCAATAGATTTTCTGCAGATGTTTTCTCCGCAGAACTCCATCGATCCAGATTGGATAGGAATCATTCCAGTTATCGATCTTAGAAGTGTGGACTTTCCTGCACCATTAGGTCCGACAAGGGCAACGATCTCATTTTCAGCGATACTCAAATCAATATCCCAGAGCACTTGCACTCGACCATATCCAGCTGAAAGATTCTTAACTTCAAGCATTTTCTTTACCCTTCTGCCTAGCTGCATATCGGTGACCCAGATAGACCTCAATAACTCTAGGGTCGGCAAGCACTTCTCGAGGCTCACCTTCCATTAGAACTTTTCCCTGTGCCAAGACAAGAACTCGATCGCTAACTGCGACAATCGCCTTCATTACATGTTCAACGACAATCACTGTTGTGCCCTCCGCCTTTAATCTCCGAATGAGATCCAAACTTGGACCTATTTCGGTGGGGCGAAGTCCGGCCATGACCTCATCTAGAAGTAGTAAGCGTGGACGCGTGGCGAGAGCTTTGGCAAACTCTAGGCGTCGAATATCTGCAGTTGAAAGCTCGCCAGGCATTCGATCTCCCGAACCGCCCAAACCAACACCCTGTAAAATCTCATCTGCACCGTTTAGTGCAACTGACATTCGATTTGTTCCATGTTGTTCATAGAGAATTCCGACTGCAACATTTTCGCGAACCGTCATACCATTGAATGGTTTAACTATTTGAAAAGTGCGAGCTACTCCCGCCCGCGCAATCGTCCACGGCGAAGCGCCCGTCATGTCTTTCCCATCAATAAAAACCTTGCCACTGCTGGGTTTAATATGACCTGTAACAAGATTTATAAAAGTGCTCTTTCCGGCACCATTTGGCCCGATAACACCGAGAATTTGCCCTTGAGGTACAGAAAATGAAACATCTGAAACCGCGTCCAAAGCTCCAAAGCGGCGCCCTAAACCCTGTGTTTCTAGAATTGGTGTATCACTCATAGTCGATACTTCCGAACATTGGACAAAAGTGAATACTGCTTGGTGCGACGTCCCTCTCGGAGAAAATTAACAGCACCTTGAGGAATAAGAATTACTGCGACGATGATAATCACACCTAAAATAATCGTGTGGAAATTTGTAAAAGTCTCACGTAGATAATCCGAGGTGAATTGCAGCCAGAGAGCTCCAAGCAGCGGTCCAATAATTGTTCCACTGCCGCCTATAACAACCATCATGATCATGAGAACAGTAATTTCAACATCAAATAATCGTTCTGGGAAAATCGTTACCTGCTGGAAGACATAAACCGATCCAACTACTCCAGTTACAAAGGCCGAAAGCGCATAGGCCAAAACCTTTGTGCGCACGGTGTTAATTCCAACTGCCGCAGCAGCATCTTCATTTTGGTGAATCGCTCGTAAACCATATCCGAATTTACTTCTAGATACAGAGGCGCCGATCAATAATGACAGCACTGCTACGGCTAAAAAGAGAAGATAAAATCCCCCATCTCCTAAATACTCTGTTGCGGCGAATTTTCCAGCGATCGGGACACTAATGCCTGCGCCGCCGCCCGTAAGATCTGGCAAATTATGAACTATCTCACGCATTCCCTCGGCAACAGAGAGCGTAGCTATTGCAAAGTAATGACCTTTAAGTTTTAACAATGGCCTGCCTATTAAAGCTGCGAAAGCTGCAGCAAAAATGCCACTCAAAGGTAGAGCTAACCAGAATGAAAAATGGTATTTGGACATCACGACTGCTGTGAAATATCCACCCATCCCAAAAAAGACAACATGCCCAAAGGATGCATAACCTGTGAATCCTCCGATGATGTTCCAGGCTTGAGCCAATGCAATGAACATAAATACCGCGCCAACTAAACGTAGCTGACCGCCTTGTAGATTCTGCTTCAATGCAATCGCAATCAAAACTGCAATGCCAATGATAATTGCGGGAAGTATTTCCTTTACGGAAAATCTCGTAACTCTAGTTTTCGCAATCACGACGGTTAGACCTCCAGTCGAGCTGCATAAAATGAACGGCCAACCAAACCATTTGGTCGGACGGCTAGAACAATTATGAGTGAGAGGAAAGCAATCGCATTTACCAATGTTGTCGATATGTAATGACTTCCCCAAGTTTGTACCAATCCAAGAAGAATCCCACCAATTAGTGCGCCATGCATATTCCCAAGTCCACCGATCACAGCAACGACAAAGGCCATCATCGTAAATTTTCCAGCCTTTGAAGGATCGAAGGTTTCAATTGTTGCAATCATGGTTCCAGCCATGCCAGCTAATGCCACTGAGATTCCAAAGGTTATGGCATAGACATGGCGTGCTCGTATACCCATGAGGCGAGCAGCGCCACGATCCATGCCGGTTGCCATGATTGAGATTCCTGTTCGCGTCCGTTTAACAAATGCGACAAGCAAGAATGTAATCAAAATAGCAAGGAGAAAAGCAAGTAATCGAACTAGCGGGATACGAATTTCGCCGATTGCCAGACTTGTCGCGCTATAAGAGGTTTGAATACTCCTATAGTCTGGCGTGAAAGCGATATTCATCCCTTGAATAAGAATTATCTCGATACCAAATGTAAGTAAAAGTGTTATAAAAACTGGGCCATTAACGATTAAATTAATGAGATAACGCTGCAAGATATAGCCGACACAGAAGAGCACGGCAGCAGATACAAACATCCCAAGGAATGGATCAAGTCCTAGCCAGCTTTGCATTCCCCAAGCAATATATGCCCCGAGAATAACGAAAGCACCATGGCTTACGTTGACGATATTCATTATGCCCCACACCATGGAGAACCCCACAGCGACAAGCGCCAGGAGTCCTCCATTGAGAACACCATAAATAGTGACTTGAAGGAATGTATCCATCGATTAATTCACTAATCCCCGGTTACTTGGTGTACGGCCAAACAAATTTCGCGTCAGAGCTTCTTCTCGGCCAGACTGTCACAATCTTTCCATTTTGAATCTGAATCACCGACATTGGCTTAAAAGTATTTTGGCCAGTTGAATCAAATTTAATCTTGCCAAAAAATGAGAGCGTGTCGAGACCTGCAAGTGCAACTCTAACTTTATCGGGATCAATTGATTTAGCTTTTTCGATCGCAAATACCATCGCTAGACATGCAGCTGAGCCTTCGGCGTTGTGATATGTCGCTTCATGACCAAACCTAGCCTTGAACGCAGCGGCATAGTCTTTGGCCGTTCCAAAGTATTTATCTTGGCCTTTTACGGTCGAAGTCCATTGACTAGAGCCAATCACATTTTCAGATAGCTTTCCTAAAGTTTTTGAAAAATCCAAAATTGCTGGTGCAACTGTTTCAGCAAAGCCCCTAGGAACGATGCCTAGTTCGTTTGATTGTCTAATTATCGCTGTGCCTTCAACTAAGTGCACTGAGCCAATAATCACATCTGGCTTTTGAGCTTTGATTTTGTTAAGCACGGTACTTACATCAGAAGCCTTATCTGGAAAATACTCTGGTCCAATTACGGTAAAACCAAGGGACTTAGCAAGCTTGACTCCACCAGCAGTAACGGTCTTAGAGAAACCATCATCGGCTGAAAGAAATGCGATAGAAGTTGGCCTTGGTTTGCCGAGTTCGTGAATAGCCCTAATCATGCTCGTGGCATATTCACTGGCTGGCGACATAACGTTAAATGTTCGCGTGTAACCCTTATTAAAAATATTGTCATCTGCTCCACCAGAGTCGACCATTGTTTGTTTATTTAATTCAACAACGGCAGCTTGTGCGCTCACATTCGATGAACCGTATGAGCTAAGAACCAATTTTATTCCTTCATCATTGAATCTGGATAGGTTTAGTGCAGCTTTATCTGGCTTTGATGCATCATCTTGGAAGAGAATTTTTATCTTTTTTTGTTTTCCACCAATTGTGGCGGTACTTTTTAAATTTACCTGTTCTTCGCAGAACTGGTATCCCTCTTGAGTAAGAATTCCCTCTTTAGCAACCGATCCAGTTAGCGGCAGAGATGCACCGATAGTAATAGTCATTGCTTCAGCGGCCTGTGCTGGAGATACAGCCGTAACGCCAAATGCTAACAAGCCACTTACTGCAGAAATTGCCACAAAAATCGTAGGGTTTTTTCTCATATCCAAGACTCACTTCCTTGAGAGTTGACGAATTTGTGAGAATCTAACTTGAAAGGAGAGGTTTGTAGATACTAAATCCGAGTGTTGGCTCTCTCCCTATCAGCTCTCCAGTGTGGCGGCCACTTAATTTTTCTGCCTTAAGAATCGAAACCTAAGCCCAATACATCTAGAAGTTTGAGCCATAGATTGCGCTTGCCCTGTCTTTCATCGGCTCTATTGATAGACCATTGCGTGAGGCGAATAAAGATGAAGCGAAATGGCTCTGGAGGAAATGGCCAAGGCTTCTTGCGAACCATTTTAAGGCGAGTTCGTTCGTTGTCGACGCCATCTAAGAGATCAAGCATGACTTGAGCACCAAAGCGGGTCGATCCAACACCAAGGCCGGTATAGCCCATGACGTAGGCGACGCGACCGCGATAGGCCTTGCCCCAAAAAGGTGAAAAGCGCGAGCAGGTGTCAATAGCTCCGCCCCAGCCATGTGTGAATTTAATTCCCTTTAGCTGAGGGAATGTCTCTAAGAATGCCTGCGCTAAATGCGCATAGGTTTCGGCATCGGATTCATACTCTTGGCGTACTTTGCCGCGGAAGTTATAAATCGCATCATAACCGCCCCATAAAATCTCATTGTCTTTTGTCATTCGATAATAATGGAACTGATTACCGGCATCTGATAAACCTTCACGCTCCTTCCAGCCAATAGATTCAAGCTGCTCGGGCGTTAATGGTTCGGTAACAAGTTGGAAGTCATAAACAGGAACGACATATTTATGGGCACGACGAACGAGTGATTTAAATACATTTGTTGCCAATGCAACTTTTTGCGCATACACACTTCCATATGGAGTGTGAACAATCATTCCGCTATTTGTACGCTCTAGCCATTCAACATGAGTATTCTCAAAAATCTTTACGCCAAGTGAGATACAAGCCCGCTCTAATCCCCACACTAAACGAGCTGGATCTACAAGGGCGGTGCCATCTGGATCCCAGAGTGCGCCTTTATACAGTGGTGAATTAACCCGTGCCTGGATCTGACTTTGATTTAAAAGCTCAACATTGTCACCGAATGAGTTACGGAGCTCGGCCTCTTCAACCATCGACTCCATCTGCCAATCTTCGATAGCAACACGGAGTTCGCCGTTCCATTCAAAGTTGCACTGGATTCCATATTTCATAATCGTGGCTTCAATGCCATCTAGATTTTCTCGGCCCATGCGTTCGATAATCGCCATCTCATCTTTAAAGCGGCTATAGCCATTCATAAATCCATGAGTAAGTGAGTAGCTACAAAAGCCACCATTGCGACCCGATGCACCTGCGCCAGTTTCGCGTTGTTCGAGCAGAATTACTTCGCGATCAGGGTTTTGCTCTTTAGCAAGGAGCGCCGTCCATAGCCCCGTATATCCAGCTCCGACGATGCACAAATCCGTTGTGGCATCACCAATTAACGTTGGATGAGGCAATGGTTCTAGGGGATCTTCATCTAGCCAGTACAAAGCTGGCTGCATATGAGAAAGATGTTTGAGAATAGAGGGATCGATGGTTGCCATCGTGCTATCCGGCCTTGACCGGAATCACCCCTTCAATCACAACTAAGAGTTGGCCCGGGTCCTCCGGAACCTAACCCCATAACGCAGGTTTTCTATTAACGACCTGTAGTTCGCTATGGCTGGGGCTTACTTTAGCGTGCTTTTTTCCGATTTACTAACTGCCCCGCCACAACAATGGCTAAAGCTAGGAAAAACATAGAGGAGCCGATGACGTTAGCTTGTGCCGGGATTCCGCGGGCAGCGGCCACGTAGACAAACTTCGGAAATGTCATCATGGTGCCAGAGTTAAAGTTTGTAATAATGAAGTCATCGAATGAGAGCGAGAATGCTAGAAGGGCCGCTCCTGCAATACCAGGTGCAACAAGTGGCAAAGTTACTCGACGAAAAGTTTCAAGTTCATTGGCATAGAGATCCATCGCCGCTTGTTCAAGTCGTGGATCAAGGCTTGCGATACGGGCTTTAACGGTAACTACAACAAATGAGATACAGAACATGACGTGGGCAATAACCGTTGGCCAAAAACCTGGATTAACTTTAAATACTAAGAAGAGTGAGAGCAGTGATGCACCTAAAACGATTTCAGGGGTAGCCATCGGCAAAAAGATAAGCAAGTTAGAGCTAGATCGTCCAGCGAAATGATAGCGACCAATTGCAAAGGCGATCATTGTTCCAAGAATCGTTGAGAAGATAGTTGCAAGTAAACCGATTTTTATTGAGTTACCGAGGGCTGCACAAATCTGTGGCGCACCACAGGGATTCTGCCAGTTGCTGAGGGTAAAGCCCTTCCAAATTAAGTTGCTCTTGCCTGAATCATTAAATGAAAATGCAAAGGTGTATGCAACTGGAATAAAGAGATAGCTAAACCCAAAGATCATATAGATACGAAGAAGGTTTCGGCCAAACCAGCGCGAAAGACGGGCCTTAAATGGAATAGTTGGAATCGTCGCATCTTTAATCTTGCTGCTCATACCAACTCCTCCGTTCCAGCTTTGCGAATGTAGAGCGTGACGAGAATCAAGATTGCCGCCATTAACGTAAATGAGAGTGCGGCGGCCGTTGGGTAGTCAACAATCTTGAAATAACGCGACTCGATTACGTTACCAATCATCTTTGTATTGGGACTTCCAAGAATGGCGGCGTTTACATAGTCACCCGCCGCTGGGATAAAAGTTAGCAAAGTGCCGGCAACAACCCCAGGCATCGACAATGGCACTGTTACTCTGCGAAAGGTTGTGATTGCATTTGCATATAAATCACCCGATGCCTCAATCGTTCGTGGATCTATGCGCTCAAGAGATGCATACAGTGGCAAGGTCATAAATGGCAGGAAGTTATAGGTCATACCGGCAACAACGGCGATCGATGTAGATGTAATCGTGGTTTGTTGGCCCATTAAGTGAAGGTTTCGTAGCGTTGGGACTAAGAATCCCTCCTCACCCAGAATCTGTTTCCATGCGATTGTACGAAGCAAA
>JBILUX010000045.1:0-8830 GCA_044370765.1 Candidatus Planktophila sp.
GAGTTTGAGGTTATGGCGCTGCTTTAAGCGTCGGGCCTTGGCGCGGATCTCCATCATCGAAAGATTAGGTGAGTCATCGATAAATAATGGTGCTTCAGAGATCTCTCCCATGCGTCGCGCAAGACGTGACCATTCATCATCGGATAACGTACCTGCGCGAATATTATTTAAACCAACACGTGCTTCGGCCGATAACATACGCATAGTAATTTCAGACTATGACATTTCAAGAGAGAAGATCACGGACGTTAAACCATTTGCAATCGATGCATGACGGGCGATATCTAATCCAAGAGTTGACTTACCCATTGCAGGACGGGCGGCGAGAATAATCATGTTGCCTGGGTGGAAGCCGTGAGTAAGTGCGTCGAGATCTTTAAACCCAGTCTTAACGCCTTCAACGCCGATACCTTTAGATATCGCTTCAATCTCATCGAGTGCTTGTGGTAACAAAGTAGCTAGTTGAACATAGTCTTCAGATGAGCGGCGTTCAGTGACTGCATAGACTTCAGCCTGTGCTTGATCGACCATGTCATCGACTTCGCCTTCGGATGTATATCCGAGTTGAACAATCTTTGTACCAGCCTCGACTAAGCGGCGCATGATTGCATGTTCGCGAACAATCTTTGCGTAGTAACCAGCATTTGCAGCAGTTGGCACCGATGAAATTAACGTGTGTAAATATGGCGCACCACCTGCGCGTGCGATGTCGCCGCGCTTGGAAAGCTCTGCAGAGACGGTAACTGCATCGGCAGGTTCTCCGCGGCCATACAAATCGATGATTGCGTCGTAGATTAATTCGTGAGCTGGGCGATAGAAATCGCGATCGCGAATAATTTCGATGACATCTGCAATTGCATCTTTAGATAACAACATTCCGCCGAGAACAGATTGTTCTGCGATTAAATCCTGTGGCGGTGTGCGCTCGAACTCAGCGCCAACGGATGAAAGGTTGACGTCTCGGGATGATCTATTGCTGGGAAGTTCTGCGATGCTCACGCCTATAACCTCCCACTTGCCACTGACAGACTCGATTGCCTAGGCGTAACTTAGGCGCGTGTCCCTCTCTAACGCGAGAAAGCTCTTTTTGTACTGGGGATAAGTTGTGGATAAGAAGGTGGATAAGCCCATTTTCCTGTGTACGAAGCGGTGGATGGGCTGTGTGTAACTGCGGTGGGCTACCTCTCAGAGTGTGAGGAAGTGCTGGTCAGAGCGTCAATCTATACACACAAGCCTGTGGATGAAAGTTTTTTAGTAAATCTTAGATTCTGAGATTACGAGCGAATGCGTGAATTCTCTGGGTCAAAGAGCGGCTCACTAGCGATTATCCCGTGAGACCACAAACCAAAGAGCTCAACATCCACTTTTGTTCCTGGTTCTGAACTCTCAATTGGTAGATAGGCAAAGGCGATCGCTTTATTGATTGTGTAGCCCTGACCACCAGACTTGATTCGTCCAACTATTTTATTATCGATTCGAATCGGCTCTGATCCAAATGGAACAGACGTGATGTCATCAAATGTAATAGCTACGAGTTTTCTCTTTTGATTTTCCTTAGCAGCAACAACTGCAGCTCTACCGTGGAAGTTTTCCTTCTTCAAAGAAACTGCGAAGCCAAGACCTGCCTCGAAGGGATTTGTCTCAGTATTAATCTCACCAGCCCATGCGCGGTAACCCTTTTCAAGACGCAGGGATTCAATTGCTCGATATCCGCATGGGATTAAACCTAAATCTTTTCCTGCATTAAATAATGCCTCCCAGAGCGCCAATCCATTAGCGACGGGCGCGTAAATTTCCCACCCTAATTCGCCAACATACGTAATCCGAGTTACGCGAACTTTAATTCCCGCAAGATCAATTTCTTGCGAACTCATAAATGGAAAGGCTGAGTGGTTTAAATCGGTGGTGGTAAGTGATTGCAAGATTGCGCGCGAATTAGGTCCCATGATTCCAAAACATGTTAGTTCGCGAGTGATATTTGTGATCTCAACATTGTCATAACTGAATTCGCGGCGCATTTTTTCTAACCAACCAAAGTCATGCGTTGCAAATGCTGTTCCGGTAACGATCATAAATTCGTTTTCACCGGTCTGTGTCACCGTGTAATCGGATTCAATTCCGCCCTTTGAGTTGAGCGCTTGGGTGTAAACCGTCTTACCCACACCTTTAACAACGTTATTGGCGCAGACAAAGTTTAGAAATTCCCCTGCTCGTGCGCCGCCGATACGGGCTTTAGCAAAGCTGGATTCATCAAATAAACCAGCGGCGTTGCGCGTTGCGTGGTGTTCGATCTGGACAGCCGGTGACCAGTGTTTTCCAAGCCAACCTTTAGGTCGTAGCGCTTCATCGCCTTTATTGCTCGCGTAGTAATTAACGCGCTCCCACGATGCTTTTTCGCCAAATACAGCGCCATTAGCTTTGTGCCACTCGTAAACGGGGGATGTGAACTTAGGCCGTGCACTCTTGCGCTCTTCGCCTGGATAGTGAATGTCGTAATACTCTTCATAGTTTTCGGTTATGCGTTGCAAAGTAAAGTCAGGGGATTCATAGGATGCACCAAAGCGTTTGATATCCATATGCCACAGATCCATTGTTGGCTCACTGGCAACGATCCACTCGGCAACTACTTTGCCGATTCCACCGGCGCCGGCAATACCGTGAGCGCAAAAACCTGCGGCAACGTAGAAACCACCGACCGAAGTCTCGCCTAAGCAAAACTCGTTATCTGGAGTAAATCCTTCAGGGCCATTAATAAAGTTCTTAATCCCAACCTCTGCCATCTTAGGTACGCGCTTCTGCGATGCTTCGGCGATATCGTAAAAACGATCCCAATCATCGGGAAGTAACATCGAGTTAAAGTCTGCAGGAATATCATCGATATTGTTGTAATCGGCAGACCATGCCTTTGAACTGCGCTCGTATCCACCCATCAAAAGACCAGAGACCTCTTGGCGGAAGTAAATCAAGTTGTCGGGATCGCGCAGAGATGGCAGGAATGGCGCATCGGCATCCATGAAGTTGTCGGTGATTAAGTATTGATGACTCATCGGAACAATAGGAATTCGCACATCGACCATGCGCCCTATTTGAGGGGCATACATTCCGCCGCAGTTAACTACGATTTCGCAATCGATCTCACCTTTGTCGGTGACAACACTGCTGACGCGACCGTTAGTTGTTTTAATCTCAAGTACGCGAGTATGGGTAAATATCTGTACGCCTTGTTTTTTAGCACCAGCGGCTAAAGCCATCGCCAACTGCGATGGATCTACTTGACCATCAGAGCCCATATAACAGGCGCCGACAACGCCATCTAAATCGATAAGTGGAAATAGATTCTGCGCCTCTTGAGGTGAGATCTCATGTAAATCAAGGCCGAAGGTCTTTGCCCAGCCGATCTGGCGACGAATCTCTTGCATGCGCTCAGGTGTTGATGCCAATTTAATACTGCCGCATTCGCGCCAACTTGGTGGTGTATCGGTCGCCTGCAGTTTTCGATACAAATCCACAGAGTGCATATTCATTAGAGTCAGGGTTGGATCAGCGCGTAGCTGACCTACCAAGCCAGCGCTATGAAAGGTCGAACCACTCGTTAGTTCGTTGCGATCTAGGAGAATGACATCTTTTTCACCGAGCTCAGCTAAATGATAGGCAACAGAGGTTCCGCCAACGCCACCGCCGATAATGACGATTTTTGCTCTCGTTGGCACTACTGACACGGACACCTGTGAAATGTATCCTGAACGAGTGAGTGATGCCAGTTCCTTAGAAAGTGAGTTCGCCCAACTATTTAATAAGGTTGAACGCTTGCGCCCTCGAACATCCATCGCTGAGCTCTCCGGTGGCTTAACCAATCGAAACTTCCTTATAGAGACTCCGACTGAAAAATACGTTGCCAGAGTTTCTAGCAACTCATCCTCGCTTCTATCAATAGACCGGGGCTCTGAGTTTATTAACTCAACGATTGCGGGCAAGGGGAAGGTTGGCGCCGAGGTTTTAGATTACCTACCTGGTGAGGGCCTGCTTCTGATCTCCTACATTAAAGGCAAGACATATGGCGCAGCCGATGTAGCTGCAAATCTAGGTGGGATCGCTAAAAGCCTTCGTGGTCTTCACGCACTTGATCCCTTTGACCATGAGTTCAATATGTTCAATACCCAGAAAAACTATCTCTCGATTGTTCAAGACAAAGGTTTTAGATTGCCCGATGGTTATTTAGATTTCGCTCCGAAGCTGGATGAAGTCAGGCGCGCCTTTAAGATTTTATTTGAGGGCCTTGTGCCTTGCAATAATGATTTATTGCCAGGTAATTTCATAGATGATGGAGAAAAGATTTGGTTGATTGACTACGAATACTCGGGCAATAACGATGCCTGCTTTGAGATTGGCAATGTCTGGGCCGAAGCATTTCTGCCCCTAGATGCGCTGGAAGAGTTAGTCGCTGCTTACTACGGGGGATATCGACCTGAAAAAACTGCGCGTGCCTGGCTGTGGGCGCTCATGGCAAAGTATGGCTGGACTTTATGGGCATCGATACAGACATCGATTTCAGATCTCGACTTTGATTTCTGGGAGTGGGGAATGTCTAAATATGATTTGGCACAGAGTGAATTCACAAGTGACTACTTCACCAAGGCTTTGCTGGCCGTTACGGAGAAATAAAAAAGCCCGCCGCATAAGCGACGGGCCTTTCTAAGTATTAGTTATTCTGCGGCAACGATAACTGTTGCAGTTGCAACAACGTTGTGACCAAGTGAGATCTTGACCGTATGGTTTCCGACCTTCTTGATGTGGCCAGGAGTCTTGATCGCATGACGATCGACATCCAAACCAACGGCTGCCTTAATTGCTGTGGCTATGTCCTTATCGGTTACTGAACCGAACAGGACGCCCTTAGCGCCAACCTTTACCTTTGCGGTAATTGTTGCCGACTCAAGCTTTGCCTTGATCTCTTTTGCGTGGTCGATATCGCGGACTTCACGGGCAGAACGCGCGCGGCGAATGCTCTGAATCTGCTTTTCTCCACCAAGTGACCATGCAATCGCATTTCCATTTGGAACTAAGAAGTTGCGTGCAAAGCCATCTTTAACAGTTACAACATCGCCTGCAGCGCCGAGGCCTGCAACTTCACGAGTAAGGATGAGTTTCATAAGTGATTCCCCCTTATTTCGCTGAAGATGTGTAAGGAAGTAGAGCTACTTCACGACTGTTCTTGACTGCAGTTGCGATCGAGCGTTGGTGCTGTGTGCATGCACCTGTAACGCGGCGAGCGCGGATTTTTCCGCGGTCAGAGATGTACTTGCGAAGGGTCGCGATATCTTTGTAATCGATATATGTGACCTTCTGCTGGCAGAAGCTGCAAGGCTTCTTTTTAAACTTTTTGTTCAGGGCAGCGGCTTTTGCGCCCTTATTCTTTGGCTCGCGTAGAGCCTTATTATTTCTTGCTCCCATTGTGGTGCTCCTTTTCGGGCCCTAGTTTTTTAAAGCTAGGAATGGATGGATAGGTGGATTTAAAACGGAGGTTCGTCGGTTGTTGAGCTTCCCCAACCACCGCCTGCTGCTGGTGTTGATGACGATGCTGCAGCCCAAGGATCTTCGGTAAATGAATCGTTTGCAGCTGGTGCTGAGAATCCGCCACTTGTTCCTGCAGCGCGTTGGGTCTTAGTGACCTTAGCGGTTGCATTACGTAGTGATGGACCGACTTCATCTACTTCTACCTCAAAGACTGTGCGCTTTTCGCCCTCTTTAGTTTCATAAGAACGTTGCTTCAATCGACCAGAGAGGATGACACGCATTCCCTTTGTCAGTGACTCGGCAACATTTTCAGCTGCTTGACGCCAGATCTGACACTGTAGAAAAAGACTCTCGCCATCTTTCCACTCATTAGTTTGCTTATCTAAATAGCGAGGTGTTGACGCAACGCGAAACTTTGCAACGGCCGCACCTGACGGTGTGAAACGTAGCTCCGGATCGTCAACTAAGTTGCCAATCATTGTGATTGTTGTATCTCCTGCTGCCATTTTATTTCCTCATCTCTCTAGCTCTCTATAACTACTTGTGGAGTCCGTGCTTATTTTTCTGGGCGTATAACTTTGGTGCGCAGAATCGCTTCATTCAAATTGAGTTGACGATCTAACTCTTTGATTGCAGCTGGTTCGCAGTTCATATCGATAACTGCGTAGATACCTTCGCCTTTTTTCATGATTTCAAATGACATACGGCGACGGCCCCACAAGTCGAGCTTGTTGACGGTTCCGCCGGAGTCTTTAATAATCTTTAAGTATGTTTCTAGGCTTGGTGTGACTGTACGTTCTTCAAGTTCTGGATCAAGAATGACCATAAGTTCGTAGTGACGCATGCGTTAACCCGACCTCCTCTGGACTAAGACGGCCACGGTATTTCCGTGACAGGAGGGTTAGTGCTTTCCTGAGCCGACATTAGATGCTGGTTCAGGAGGGTTAAGGGTAGGCCTTAGAGGCCTCAAAGAGTAAATCGAAGGCCGAACCCTGTGGATTTCGCGACTTTAGAGCCCGTTTTCCGAGGCTCCAGATTAGATAAAGCGTTGTTGCGATTCGAAGAAGGGCGAGCCCGGCATAGCCGCCGGCGGCTAGTCCAAACTGGGCGCCGGTGAAGAGAGCTAAGTGCTGCCAGATTGCAATGTGATAAATAACTTCCCCGCCCTGCCAAATCCAAAAGGCAGGTAACTCTTTCGCGTTTGTTAGCGCGATTACTGCAAGCGGTGTTAGCCATAAAACATATTGAGGCGAGTAGACCTTGCTGGCAATCATGACCACAGCTAGAACAATGAAGGCGACGGATGCAAGGGTTGGAGTTGATCGCACTTCAAAGAGAAAGATAGCGATCGATGTCAAGCCAATCAATAACAGTAAAACCGACAGGTAATTTAAGTTAGTTAATCCGACTCCTAATTGGCTAAGTGCTAACCACAACGAGCCCCAGTCCGCCCCTCGCTCTAAGTTAAGTTTATAAAACCTCCACCATCCAGTTGGTGTCGTGAGAGCAAAGGGTAAATTGATTGCCAGCCATATTCCAGTTGTTGTTGCTAAATAAACCGCTAAATCTTTGATGTGGTTTTTGCGCCAGAGAATAAAAGCGATTGGCAAAAGTAAAAAGATCGGTAGAAACTTTGTAGAGATTGAAACACCCATTGCTAACGCGCTATATAAGTATGAGTTGCGATCGAACCAATAGATTGCAAGCATCATCGTAATGATTGCCCAAAGATCCCAGTTGATGTAAAGAGATGCAATCATCGCCGGTGCAACTGGCAGCAAATAGGCAAACTGGGGTTTCATCTTTCTCATGAGCAAAACAAGTCCGATAAAGAGAATCGCCAAGAAAATCACATTTACATTGAAGTAGGCGATGGGTGAATTAACTAACGCCGCCGTTGCATACATCACCATGCCTGTTAGAACTGGATACTCAACGGCATTTGTATCGCTGGCATATGGCCATTCATTTTTATCTAAACCGCGTTCGCTGAAAAGTGATGGTAAATCACTATAACAGGCGTGAATATATTGATCCGGCGTCGCCCACGTTGTTCCCTCGCAGTGCGAAAACTTTCCAAAGGAGATCAATGATGCAAAGAGTGCGAGAGCGATGGCTACTTTTAATCGCATGGGAGTTATGGTGTGCGAGTTTGTACGCCGCCCGAAGTCATCACAACGGGTTCAAGACCGCCGATACTTGACGGTGCTGGGAAGTCCATTACCTCTTGTCCTTTTAAAGCACCCTTCATAAATGCCGTCCAAATCTTTGCAGGAAAAGTTCCGCCAGTAACAGATGTAAGTCCGCCAATTCCATTGAGAGACTCCGATGCGCTATCGCGGAAGAGTGCAACGGATGCCGCTAATTGTGGTGTGTATGCACTAAACCAGGCCGATGCATTTGATTGTGAGGTTCCAGTCTTTCCAGCTGCCGGGCGGCCTAACGCTAGAGCGGCACCGCCTGTGCCTCCCGTTACAACTGCTTTAAGCGCGTAGGTTAGATCTGCCATAACCTCTTTTGAAAAGACTTCTTGTGTTTCAGGCTTTGCTTCATATAAGACACCCTTATTTGGGCCGACGACTTGCGTAACCAAATATGGCTTGGACTTAATGCCTTGTGCAGCAAAAGTTGCATATGCATTTGCAACATCTATGACGTGAGGACTTGCAACACCGAGTACAACGGATGGTGTTGGCATCATTGCAACTGCTTCTGGAATACCTGCCCGTCTTGCAACATCTACAACGGCCGTTGGGCCGACTTGAATTCCAAGTGGAACAAATACGGTGTTAATCGAGTGTTTAGTTGCAAATAATAGATCTACTTGGCCCCAACCCTCATTTCCGTAATTTGATACTTCATAGGGCTTGCCGGCATCATCGAATACTTGTGGTGAATCACCGTTCCACATTGAAGTCAGCGGAATTCCCTGCTCAAGGGCTGCAATGATTGCAAAGGGTTTAAATGTTGAGCCAGCCAATGCAATTGACTGCGTTGCATCGCTGAGTTGGCGCGCCAAATAATCCCGGCCACCGTATAAGGCAACGACTTCACCGGTTCCTGGCCGAATTGCCACCAATCCGATACGTAAATTATCTGGAGCCTTTGATGGATAGAACTTATTAACGGCATCAACTGCCGATTGTTGCGCCCTTTGGTCGAGAGTCGTTTTAATAACAAGCCCGCCGACTAATAATTGATCCTGGCTAAATCCAAGCTTTGCTAACTCTTTTTGTACCGCTTCAATAATGTGACCTTTAGGACCACTTAACTGTCCAGATGTGGAACGGGGTGCAACGGTCGGCAGCTTCATCTA
>JBILUX010000001.1:0-27634 GCA_044370765.1 Candidatus Planktophila sp.
GTTCTCAACGTTTTGGTTAATAGTAATCACTTTGCTGCAGGAGCTTCGTATTACGGTGTAGCGGATTGCTCTGCACTTGTATTAGATACTCACGACTTTGAATCAAGATACATGGATTCTTTAATCGGAAAATATCCAGAGGATGCAGATTTATATGTAGAGCGATCACCACTAACCCACGCTCATCGCCTGAGTTCACCACTAATTATCTTCCAAGGTTTGGATGACAAAATCGTTCCTCCAGCACAGTCAGAGGCTTTTAGAGATGTCTGCGTGAACAAAGGGATAAAGCACGAGTATCACGCTTTTGAAGGCGAAGGCCATGGCTTTCGTAAAGCATCATCGATAATTACCTCAATGGAATCAGAGATGAAGTTTTATGGGGAAGTTCTAGGTTTCATCCCCGAAAACGGTTAGGACTAGTTGCCCGAGCGGCCAATGGGAGGGGACTGTAAATCCCCATACCTTCGAAGGTCCAAATCCGTACTCCAAGCCACCAGATAGTTGATCTACTAAGGTATTTCCGCACTGTGGAAATCATCCAAAGAATTCTCTGTTGAATCTAAATCCAAGCCAATTTGTGCATGTAAAATTTCACAAAATAGATATTCGCACGATCGGCGATTGGATGGCTAGATGAATCTCCTTGACAGCCTCTATCGTGACACAAAAATGGAAAACATCTGGTCTTTGGAATCCACGATTTCTTATTGGTTAAGGGTTGAGGCCGAATTAGCTGGCGCCCTGGCAGATGCAGATGTCATTTCTCGCAGTGATGCCAATGCCATTAATGATGTGTGTTCAATTGGTAATATTGACACTGACCGCTTGATTCGTGAAAGCGCAAACGTGGGCTATCCAATCGTTTCATTGATTTCGATGGTGTGTGAATCACTGACTCCCGAACAGGCAGGAAAGGTTCATTGGGGGGCAACTACACAAGACATTATGGATTCGGCACTTGTACTCCAAATACGTGATGCGCTCAAACATGTTTTAGAGCTCCAACTGCACTTTGGTAACTCTCTTTCAGATTTAGCCGAGAAACATGCAAAGACAGTAATGGCGGGAAGAACACATGGCAAGCAAGCAACTCCCACAACCTTTGGGGCAAAATGTGCTGTATTTATTGATCAAGTTGTAAGTGATCGTCAACGATTATTAAATTCCTATCGCAGTATCAACAAAGTTTCGTTGCACGGTGCGGCGGGCACCTCGTCCGCTCTTTTCCCACACGGGGAAGCCGTAAGGGGAGCCCTAGCAAAAAGACTGAATCTTGAGAACAAAATCATCCCTTGGCATGTAAATCGAAGCGCAGTCATTGAAGTGGCAGATGCGATATCAGCTTGTTTACAAACGCTTACCCGCCTTGCACGTGAAATTATAGATCTTTCTCGGACAGAGCTTGCCGAGGTTAGCGAGGCAAGCTCTAAGAACAAGGGTGCATCCTCGACGATGCCTCAAAAGGCTAACCCCGTTGAATCTGAATCGATTATCGGTTTTGGGATAAGTGGATCTACACATGCACAGGCGTTCCATCGCGCAACTGAATCAGCGCATGAACGATCTGCCGGAGAATGGCAGATCGAATGGCGAGTTCTACCAGACATTTTTACGTGTTTGTCATCAGCTCTATCTCTTGCGATTTCAGTAACAAAAAACCTTCAAGTTTTTCCAGATCGCATGCTCAAGAACTGCGCGCTAGATGGTGGCTTGTTGTTGGCAGAGGCAGCGATGATGCACCTTGCTCCGCGAATGGGTCGGGATCAAGCACACAAATTGTTGTATGAAGTGTGCCTAAATGCTAGAAAGCTAAATGAGAGTTTTGAACACTCCCTTCGTGAAAGTCTTGGTGCCAAATTCGACGATCTATTAAAGGATTTTTCTTTCGATCCAGCCGGTCATATAGGCGAGGCTCCGCGAGTAGCGATGGAAGGAGTACGAATTTGGTCTGTTTCAAAAACAGATTTAATTCCCAACTAATTATATGAGAGTAATTATCGCCGAACTCAAGCAGGAATCAAATACTTTTGCGCCTTTAACAACGGTCGAAGATTTCAATGGCTTTCATTTGATATACGGTGATGATGTAATTGAGAAACTTCATGGAACTAATAGCGAGATAGCCGGATTTCTGAATATATTAGAGGCCAATGGTCACGAGGTGATACCGATTATGGCCGCATTTGCAGTCTCTGGAGGCCCTCTTACTTCCGAGGCATATACATTTCTAACTCAGCGTCTATATTCTGGAATCCAATCAGCTGGAAAAATTGATGGGGTTCTATTGGCGCTGCATGGCGCAATGGTAAGTGCCGGCGAATTTGATGCCGACGGAGCAATTATTGAAAGAGTGCGAGAAATTGTCGGTTTAGATGTGCCCATAATGGTGACGATGGATCTGCATGCAAATATCACTAAGAAGAAGGTCAAGAACGCGACAACTATTTCAGGTTTTCTCACCTGTCCTCATATTGATCTGATTGAAACGGGTGAACGTGCAGCTCGAATGCTATGCCGAGTCCTCGAAGGAACCTCTAATCCGACAATGGCTTGGCTAAAGGTCCCAATGGTTACACCAGCATGTAAGCAGGTTGATTTCAAACCGGGTCCGTATCGAGATTTATTGCAAGAAAATATCTCCCTGAATTCACGTGGAGCCATCGATAGTTCAGCTTTTACTGTACAACCTTGGCTAGATATTCCTGAATTGGGTTACGGGGCAATTGTTATTACAGAAAATGACTTCGCACTTGCTAAAGATTTAGCCAGCCAATTAGCGGAAAAAATGTGGGAGCTGCGCAGTGGACTCATAGATATCACTTTATGGTCACCTTCTCTTGCAATCGAGAGAGCGCTCACAAAGATTGCGGGTCCTGTAGTTATGAGTGATTTGGCTGATGGAACTGGTGCCGGCTCACCGGGGGATAGTTCTGCAGTATTAGCTGCCCTCATTGCAGCTAAACCGAATAAGCGATGCCTAGTAAGTGTGTGTGATCCGGAGGTCGCTACCTTGGCTGCATCAGTTGGAGTTGGTGCGCAGATTTCTACATCAATCGGAGCAAAGAAGAGTTTTGCATTCAGCTCTTCTACACAAATAACTGGGAAAGTTCTCCGTAGCGGAGTTGAACATTTTAGATTTACTCAAAAAGGATATAACGGCATGAGAGTTGAAATGGGACTCTGCGCAGTTATAGAAATCGGCGAGATAAGAGTTCTGGTTACATCGCTACCAGCTTTCACAACTGATCCAGAGTTCTATCGTTGCGTTGGACTCGAACCAACCACCGCACAGATTGTTGTGGTTAAGTCGCATGTGCAATTTCAGGATAGCTATGATGCGCTGGCAAGTGAAATTCTTCTTCTAGATACACCTGGTATGAGCTCGGATAATGTGGCACAACTTCCATTCACAAATATAGATCGCCCGCTCTATCCATGGGATCCCGACGCAGTCTTTGATGCGCGAGCTGCGCAATGAGTTTTGAATCTCCTTGGCCTTCTCCAATAGATTTATGGGCAGACCCTCCTTGGTATATGACTGGAAAATGTTTAACAGCCTGGTTTGAAACAGATATTAATAAAGTTAAGAAAATTCTTACACCTTCATTTATTCCTAAAGTCGGCCAGAGCGGAGTTATTACGCGACTTCGCTTTTATGACATTGATTTTTCCCCAATAAACAGTGAGAAATTCCCAAAGGAAAGATTTTCAGGAGGATTCAAAGAGGCGGTAGTGGCATTTGCCGGTGAGATCGATGGCATAAAAGGCGAGTACTCGGCATTTATGTGGACTGACAACTTGGTCTATTTTTCTTGGGGAAGAGAGAATTTTGGTTGGCCGTTGCTGCTCTCTGAAATTGAGCTTTCCGGAAGCTTTTGGGATCCATCATCCTTAGGAGAAACAAAGGGGAGACTAAGCGCGGAGTCGGCCACATGGGAGCTCACTTGCGAGAATGATGTATTGGAGACTTTGGCTGTGGGCTCAGGAACAAACTGGTTGACCCCACGCCGCATTCTTTATCCTCAGGAAAGGATCTTCGACAAGAGTGAGCTTTTGATAGTCAATCCCACAATCCTTAAACCAGGCACTCTTACATCCCATCAAGGAGAGGTGAATTTTTCAGCGGCGAATGAATCAATCTTTGCTGGATTACAACCACTTGGGGCAACCACCATTCATCAACACAGTAATTTCTTGTTAAGTGTTGGACAAGACGTCGAATCTAGACCTGAAAAATAGGATCTTTTATTGAGAGTTCGTAGTTGGCTTGCGCCAATGAATTCTTTAGCGCATTACCCAGCCACCGTCGACATTTAATACTTGCCCAGTGACAAAAGAGGATTCTTCGCTTGCTAGAAACATGAAAGCACCTGCCAAGTCTTCAGAGGTTCCTCGTCTCTTGAGCGCTTGAACTCTATACAAATGCTCGGCCATTTCTTCCTGATTCGGATCTGTTTCAAGCTCCATTTCAGTTCGGATAGCACCTGGCATTACAGAGTTAACACGAATTCCATCTTCACCAAGTTCCCTCGCTAACGCTCGAGTAATCCCGATGATGGCAGCTTTCGATGCTGAATAATGCAAAGCTCCTGGTTGTCCAGTTTCAACCATTACGGATGTGACCGTAATAATCGATCCTTTAGTTTTCTTTAAATCTTCATAAGCCGCCTTGGCAAGTAACCATGTTCCTCGACTATTAATATCCTGGAACTGATCCCACTCATCAATAGAAATCTCGTTCCATTTCTTTCTTCCCATAAGCGCACCATTTGCTACAACGATTGAGATATCTCCGAGTTGTCTCTTCGTCTCTTTGACTAGAATCTCTGGAGTCTCTGGAAGGGATAGATCTCCTGGTAAGCAAATTGCTCGAAAACCTTTTCCAGTTAGTTCACTAACTAAGTCCTTGGCTAACTTCTCCATATGAGGTGTATCCAAATAGCAGATTGCAACAGCTGCACCTTCGCTTGCATAAAGTCGAGCAACGGCAGCTCCAATTCCCCGGGCACCACCAGTGATTAGAGCAATCTGTCCTTGTAGGCGTCCAGCTTTCATCCACTTACTCCTTTAGTCGAAAGCGATTCTTTCACGAGTTTCCCCACTTGGCCTATGTCAAAGGAGATTGAAGGCGATGTTGGCTTGTATCGAGTCATATCTTTCAAGCCGCTACCGGTAAGAACCACAACTGGTTCGTCGCTGGAGGTTACCTTGCCAGATTGGATGTCTTGATAGAGCCCTGCCAAAGCTAGCGCTGCCGCTGGCTCTACAAATACACCTTCTTCTCGGGCGAGAATGTCTTGCATTTGCCATGCCGCTTCGTCCGTAACGCGCACACCCCATCCATTAGAGGCATTTATCTTCTCAACTGCAAGATCTCCATCTGGAGGATTGGCTAATTGAAGTCCCGATATTTTTGTTGTGCATGTAGAAATATTTGGTTTCTCGATAATACCCATGACGGTTTGTGCAATTGGAGAACACTCATCGGGTTGAGCGCAAATTACTTTCGCAGTTGAACCACCTCTAGCGAGCCCGATAGCTGTTGCGACAAGGAGTCCGCCACCGCCAGTAGGTAGATATACATGGCTCACTGATCCGTGAGTAGAAATCTCTTCGCCGATAGATTCGGCACCCTTCATTCCTTCAGGGTTAAATGCATATGCTGTAATTGTTAATAGTAAATTCTCTTCCTCTGCAATTTTCTTTAGCTCTAACATATCTGTAGGCCCCAGATCTAACATTGGAATCATGAGTACGCCGTAAGGTTTAATTGAAGCTACTTTCTCCGCAGGGGCAGTAGCAATTATGCAAAGAATTCCAGGAAGACCGGCCCTAGCACCGTATGCGCTCATTGCTGCGCCGCCATTTCCAGAAGATGTTCCAAGCCACCCTCGACAACCTTGAGATAACGCTTCAAGCATTGTCGTTCTAGCAATTCGATCCTTATACGAACCGGTTGGATTCAAATACTCTGCTTTTGCCCAAATCTTCTGCATGCCCCATTTTCGAGCCAAGGTTGGTAAGGAAACTAAGGGTGTATTGCCTTCGCCCATCGATAGGTTTTGAGTAGTGTTCATAGCGGAGATGCAACTATTGACAAAGTGTCTCCAGGTGAGACTCGAGTTGCCCTTCGCATGAGCATCACAATTCCAGAACTTGGAGAGAATATCTTTTCGCAAGTATTAGCTTCATCGTCAACCACTTCTCCCAACAGACCACCTTGTGCGACATAGGATCCAACTTCCGCTGTTGTACAAAAATACCCTGCAGTAGTCGAAATTATTCCCTCATCCGTATTGCCATCACCCGATACAGTCACGGTGGCATTTGAAGCTGCTGGAGATTGGTCAACCATCGCCATCGAATGAAGTATGCGCAGGACCCCGCTGACGTATGTTTCCAAATCTGCAGAGCGAACCTGCCCGCCCCCTCTACCTTCTACATATACAGAGGGTATTCCGAAGGCTTCAGCTGTTGAAAGCGATCGACCAGGTGATGGGGGTCCACTGTGTATCCACGTATACGGCGCATTAAAAATCTTTGCATATGCGGCCGATCTAATAGACAGCTCGGGATCTGAATCCACGTAACCGCACAAGAGGGCCATATCGAGATTTTTCCCAGCAGAATGAAGATCAATCACTAGGTCTGCCCCTTTAATTAAATTCTCAGTCAAGAAAGCCGCAACTTGTTCTGTGGGATCTCCAGAAGCGTTTCCTGGAAAAACTCTGGCAAGGTTCAACCCATCAGTTGGACTATTTCGTGTTGATGCATTCCAAGCAACTGGGTGGGCCGGCGCTGCAAATTTAACAGTACCTCGCATGAGAGTTCGTTGGAGGATGTTTCTGATTTGCCTACAGGCTAGTACTCCCTCGAACTCATCTCCATGAACTCCTCCAAGAATTGCGATAGTTGGTCCATCGACTTTTCCTTTTACATATTCGATGGTCGGGAGGAGCGAAGTCATGAGTTGAAGCCTATTTCGATTGTTTCCAATATGGCAAGGAGTTTAAGACTGGGAAATGAATAATTGTCCAGCCAGTGGAAATTCTTCGGACTGAGCTTTTGTAAAACCCTCTTGCGCTGTCGTAATGAGCAACTGGGACTCATTCAAGCCGCCAATTACCACGCTTGTCACTTGTTCGGCGGGAATAGACAACTCATATTGAAAATTGCCCATCAAATCGTAGAACCTAACTACAGATTTACCATAAATTGCTAACGAAATCCTCCCCGTGGAATCTAGAGAAATTCCATCAGGGAAACCATCATCGGGTGGCAGTTGAATAAATATTTTTGAGTTTAAGATATCGCCGGTCAAAACATTTACCTGATGTTGCCAGACTATTCGCTCGTAGGAGTCAACATGATAAAGCCGCTCTCTTTCATAATCCCATGCCATTCCATTTGTTAAAGAGAAACGGGGTAGTGCCTGCTTGATATCGCCACTCTTGTTAATTCGCAAAAGCGCCCCAGTGCCTTTCGCGCGATCTGGCGAGACTGTTCCAATCCAAATATTTCCGGCAATATCAGCGATACCGTCATTAAGTAGCCAGTTCGGTGGCATTGGAATTTCTATTGATTTGGCTATTTCGTGCAAATCATTTGAATCAGATTCAAAGTATCTCAGAGTGTTCTCCACTGCGACAACAACACGAGAGTCACCAATAGGCTGAACCAATGAGGTTCTAACATTGAATTCTTTTTTGCTTATTGGCAAATTATCCAGTTCATCAATCGAACCGCCTGGTCTCCAATACACAATGCCCTGTTCAGCATCTACCCACCACCAGTGGTCTTCTGCCCATCTTGGACTTTCACCCAAGGCACATCGCGGTGCTCCAAACAATTTAACTTCTTTAAATTCACTTGGCATATATCTCCGGTTAGCAGTTCACTTATTTGGACCAAGGATGCACATTAGTTTTACTGTACCAAGAAATGAGGAAGTGGGTATAGCGGAGGCAAAATACTCACGATGTGTCTTTGTCACCATCTGCCCTTAGTCGGGCTGAACCAATCTGTTATCTCGGGTACTTCCTGATTTGATTAAGTCATAGCCAAGAGTTATTAGCGCTACCCAAATAAATACAAAGCCGACCCATCTTGCTTTAGGCATCGGCTCATGACGCACGAAGACCGCGATCATAAACGCCATTGTTGGGGTTAAATACTGCAATAAACCCATCATCGTAAATGGGATCCTGGTGGTTGCGCCATTGAAGAGAAGCAGCGGAATTGCAGTTACTACGCCTGCACCAATCAAAAGTGCGGTTAAGCCAACACCATGGCCAAATTGCCCATCGCCTCGCTGACCAATCCAAATCAAATAGCCTCCATAGAAAACGGAAGATATTAAAGTTTCAATCGCAAGTCCTTGGAGGGCACCCAAATTGATCTTCTTCTTTACAAAGCTGTAAGAGCTCCATGAAAATGCAAGTGCAAATGAGATCCATGGTGGACGTCCATAGTCAAGAGTTAAAATTATTACACCAACTGTTGCAACAATGAAAGCGACCCATTGAATTTTTCGCATCTCTTCTTTGAAGGCCAAGATTCCCATGAGAACTAAGAGAATTGGCTGCATGTAATAACCGAGTGAAGCTTCAACAACCTGTTCGTTATTCACAGCCCAGATGTATGTAAGCCAATTTATTGAAATAAAGACTGCCGCCAAGGTAAATTTCCAGAAAATTCCAGGGGAGAGCATCAAGGCAAAAGTCGATTTAAGTTGATGTCCAATAGCAAGTGCGATTACACAAAAAACCAACGACCAAACTGCGCGATGTGAAACCATTTCCAAAGGTGTTGCTGGTTTTAATAGCGGCCAATAGAGCGGAAATAAACCCCAAAGCGTGTAAGAAGTAAAGCCGTAAATAAAACCAAGACGAGTTCTACTCATCAATTAACCGTAATTCGGAGCTTGAGTCAGCCACTTTAAAGACCCCTCTATCACTATACGGAATTTTAGAATTTACTTATTCTTTCGGGCGCTATTGTAGGGTAACTTGTTCTCATGATTAAGAGCTCTCGTAAATTTCCGAGCCTCCCATATTTTTGGTCGTTGATTGATTGGACCATTCCATCGCTTAAACCATACAAGGGACAGTTACTCCGAGCACAAACTATTAACGACTTAGCCAAAATTGCAAGAAAGCGCACCCCCAAAGTTGTCTTTGATTATGTTGAGGGTGGCGCAGTTGATGAGATCGCATATTCCAGAAGCCGTGAGGCATATTCCAGAATCGAATTCAATACTCGTGTCTTACGAGATGTATCCAAAGTGGATACCAGCGAAAAGATCTTAGGCAAAGTCGTAGATATCCCAATCTGCTTTGCCCCAACCGGCTATACCCGCTTAATGCACCATGTTGGTGAGCCAGCAGTTGCAAACGTAGCCAGCAAAAACAATTTGATTTATGCCCTTTCAACCATGGGGACAACTTCACCAGAAGAGCTTGCGGTGGCTGTTCCAGATTCCAGACGTTGGTTTCAAGTTTATATTATGAAAAATCGAAGCGATAGCCTGGCTGTGATTAAGCAGGCGGAGGACAATGGATTTGAGGCACTAGTTTTAACAGTTGATACAGCTGCCACAGGTCTGCGTTATAGAGACAATCGAAACGGTTTGACAGTGCCACCCAAGATTAGAATCAATACTGTCTTGGCAATTGCGCGCAAGCCAATTTGGTGGCTAAATTTATTTACCACTGGAAAATTAGAGTTCGCAGCCTTCAGAGGTTGGGATAAACCACTTTCACAACTTGCAGCATTAATCTTTGATCCATCAACAACCGTGGAAGATATAGATTGGCTGCGTTCAGTTTGGACAGGCCCAATTATTATTAAAGGAGTTCAAAACGTAGAGGACGCAAAAGCCGTGGCAAAACTAGGCGTTCAAGGAATTATTCTCTCCAATCACGGTGGTCGCCAATTTGATCGCGGCCAGATTCCACTAGAAATTCTCCCCGAAGTTGTTAAGGCCGTGGGAAATGAGGTTGAGGTTTATATCGATGGCGGAATCATGTCCGGACTAGATGCACTCGGTGCAATTGCACTCGGTGCTAAAGCGGTATTCATCGGTCGTGCCTATCTTTATGGAGCTATGGCCAATGGTGAAGCAGGCGTAGAGCAAGTAATTGAAATCATGCGTAGAGAATTTGAAAACGGTATGGCACTCTCCGGTGCAGCCAATATCGCTGAAGTTCGAATTAATGGAGCCCGAATTAGGAGTTAGTAAGCGCCACCTAACAAGGCAATTTACCCAAGCCGTAAAACTCTGTCGGGTGCCCGAGCGGCTTATGGGTGGAAGTACAAAAGGGTAGATATTCAGACCGGAGTGCATTGCCGTTAGAGTTACGGAGTGGCTAAAGCAATCGTTATCGGGGCTGGAGTAATTGGCTGCTCAATCGCCTTTGAAATGGCGGTCAAGGGTTATGACGTTATTGCTATCGATAAAGCACAAGGCCCAGGACAGGGCTCAACAAGCGCCTCAAGTGCCGTCGTTCGATTTAATTACTCTACTTTCGATTCAGTAGCCCTTGCGTGGGAATCATTTCACTGTTGGAAAGACTGGCCCGAGCATCTTGGCAAAGAACAAGAGCGCTATTCACAGATGATTGATGTGGGTGTTGTTATGTTGGATGCTCCCGTGATTTCGGGTGAGAAGACTTCACAGTTATTTGAAAAGGTCGGAATCCCATACAAAGTTTGGAATTCACTTGATTTGTCAAAGAATGTAAATGGAATCGATGTTGGTAAATACTGGCCACCCAAAGCATTATCAGACGAAGCATTTTGGGAAGATGCCAAAGATTCACTTGGAGCGATCTACACGCCTAACGGAGGCTATATTGATGATCCATTACTGGCGACACAGAATTTAGCGCAAGCGGCAATTAATTCTGGTGTTACGTTTCGCTTCAAAAGTAAAGTAACGGCGATTCTTCATGAAGGGAATCGAGTTATAGGCATAGAGATAGATGGCTCCAAAAAGATTTTCGCAGATGTCGTTGTTAATGCAGGAGGGCCATGGTCAAATCAGATAAATGAACTTGCCGGTGTTGGGGGAGATTTCACAATCTCTGTTAGGCCGATGCGTCAGGAGGTTCATCAAATTAACACTCCGATGAATTTAATTCCGGGACCCATTGTTGGAGATCTAGATCTAGGCACCTATATGAGATCTACGCCAGCTGGAGCAACACTTATTGGTGGCACTGAACCTGAGTGTGATCGCCTCGACTGGGTCGATGATGTTGAGTCGGTAAATCTCAATAGGACAAAAGAGCTTTTCGAAGCCCAAGTAACCCGCGCAGCGCGTAGGTTTCCAGCCCTAAAGATTCCAAACTCACCATCTGGCATCGCTGGCATATATGACGTTGCCTCTGATTGGACGCCAATTTATGACCGAACCGACCGTGATGGCTTCTATGTAGCTATAGGCACGAGCGGGAATCAATTTAAGAACGCTCCGATGGTTGGCAAGCTGATGACAGAGTTGATTGATGCAGTTAGTGCGGGTAGAGATCACGATGTTGAGCCCGTGCGAGTGCGCGCAGGGCATACAGGTAATGAAATTAACATGGGAACTTTCTCACGCAAGCGCCTGTTTAACGCTGACAATTCAGGAACGGTGATGGGTTAGAAAGGCAAAACCCAATCACTGAACCCTATTTGTTAGTTATTGTTTCCACAGATCGCGTTATTGAATTCATGAAATCCATATCTGGAACTACGCCGATTCCAACACCATTGGGTACATTTAGATATCCATCAATCATTTCAAAGGGTGTCGTAATATCTTGCTTGAAGAATCTAGATGATGCAGATGTATCACCAGGTAAAGTAAATCCAGGAAGAGCGGCTAGTGCAAGATTTGCTGCACGACCGATACCTGTCTCTAGCATCCCGCCGCACCACACTGGTATCGATCTCTCCAAACAGTAGTTATGAATTTTAACCGACTCCAAGTATCCGCCAACTCGGCCCGGTTTGATATTTATTACGGAAGTCGCCTCTAGCTCTAAAGCATCTTGGGCGGAAGACAAGGAAATAATCGACTCATCTAAACAGACCGGTGTTGACATAATTTTTGCTAATTGTGCGTGGCCAAGGATGTCATGTTCATCTAGGGGCTGTTCGATTAGTAGCAGATTAAACTCATCTAGCTGCTTTAGATGTTTCGAATCACTTCTTGAATAAGCTTGATTGGCATCGACTTGGAGTGGCTTATCGGGAAAGAGCTCACGAATTTTTCTTACCGGTTCAATATCCCAGCCAGGTTCAATTTTAAGTTTAATTCGCTTGTATCCAGCCTCAACATATGAAGTGACTTCATCAACTAAGGCCTCAATTGAAGGTGCTATTCCGACTGAAACTCCACAAGGAACCTTGGTTTTATTGGCTCCAAGATATGTCGCTAGGGAAATGCCGGCTACTTTCAATTGTGCATCCAGAACAGCGGTTTCAAGGGCCGCTTTAGCCATTTGGGCACCTAGGAAAGGCTTTAACAGTTCGGCGACGGTATGGGCCGCAACTTCTGGGGCACGGTTGATTGCTGGTATTAAGAACTCTCGCATCGTCTCCAAACACCCTGAAATATATTCAGGTGAATATAGGGGAGACGACATAGCGACGCACTCAGCCCAGCCAATCACACCATCGTCGGTCGTAACCTTAACAATCAATACTTCGCGATTGGATTGGGTTCCAAATGAAGTTCTAAATGGTCTTACAAGCGGTAGATGAATTTTCCGAAGTTCATACTCGACAATCTTCACTTATTCTCCTTTGTGAGAATGTAACCATCAGAATTTGAAAAGCCAATGACTTTGTAACCCTTCTCAAATGCCTTGAGAAATTCGGCCCTCACGCGTAAGCGCTCGACCATTGCTTCTTCAGTACTTCTAGCCCTTAAGGCAACAATATCTTCAGGAATAGGAATACTTATCGCGCCAGCTGGTAAGTGAGAGAGAGCGTTGGATGATGGCGGAGTATTTGCCGATACATGCCACTTCACCATAATACGATCAGATACGTCACCTGCGTTCACCAAATCCGCCATCGACCCATAGAAATCTGGATAATATTCTGCAACTTCAACCCCAAGCTTTGAAATATTAAAACCTGCGTTCTTTCGCACAAGGGGATCAAAGGTCCATGTAATGAAAGGAATATCTCTTTCAAATGCCCATGTGTACTGATGGCGCTTCATTAATGCACCGACACCTAAATCTCGACTGTGCGGATCCACCGCCGACATATGTGAATGCAGATGCGTTCCACCAGTAATACCAATAAAGCCAAATGTCGCTCCCAGAATTTCATCCCCGCGAAAAGCCCCGACGAAGTAAGAGCCGTTATGGACAAATGCCTGCATTAGATTCTGTGGAATCTCACGGCCACCACCCGGAATGGGCCAAATAGCGTCAAATAAATCTAAACCTATATTTTGATCGGAAATTGTCGATAGCTCGCGAATGAGAATTGGCTTCACTCCAAGAGTCTAATGAACCTGCTGGGAAGCTAGAAATGGTGAGCGCCCGATGGATACCCATCGCGCTTGATGGCTAAGAAATCCACCAGGCTTTTCTAACCTCTCTAACTAATGAATCCAGTTCGCTGGGGAGAAACGGGGTTTTATCGAATGAAGATCGGAATCGTAGGTGCCGGCTTTGCTGGGCTTTCCTCGGCCAAAGTTTTGGCTGAGTTTGGACATGACGTTCACATTTTTGAAAAGGATAGTGAAGTAGGTGGTGTTTGGGCAGCATCTCGACGCTATCCAGGACTCGGAACGCAGAATGTTCGCAGTACATATGCACTAAGTGATTATCCCTATCCAAAGGGAACACCTGAGTGGCCAAGCGGCGAGCAAGTCCAGAAATATATGGAAGGTTATGCAAAGAAATTTAATATCTTAAGCAAGATTTCCTTTAATACCGAAGTAACTATTGCCAAGCAAAGTAGTGATGGAACGTGGGCAGTAGAAACTCTTGCTGGTGGAAAGAAAGAAACACACAATTTCGACTTCTTTATTGTTGCTAACGGAATTTTCTCCGATCCATTCATTCCTGAATGGAAGGGCGCAGATGCATTCAAAGCTGGCGGAGGCAAGATTCTTCACACCGTTGATTTCCACAATGTAGAAGATGTTCGCGGCAAGAACACAGTCTTTATCGGTTACGGAAAGTCTTCTTGTGATGCAGCAAATGCCACAGTTGGAATTGCAAAGAAGACTACGGTTATTGCGCGTCACTTGATTTGGAAGGTTCCAAAGCGCCTTAACAATGTTCTTAACTACAAGATGCTTCTACTTACTCGAATGGGTGAGGCGTTATTTCCTTATATCGAGCTCAAGGGCGCAGAGGCCTTTTTGCACGGCAAGGGAAAGAAAGTTAGTGCTGGAATGCTTGGCAGCGTCCAGGGCGTAATCGAGAAGCAGTTCAAACTTGAAAAACTTGGACTACATCCAAAGACTGGCTTAGACACAATTGTTCGAAGCACTGTCTCGCTTGCAACCGATGGTTTCTTCAAAAATATCAAAGAGGGAAAGCTTGACGTCATTCGTGACACAGAGATCGTAAGTATGAGCGCTGGGAAAGTAACGCTTTCAAATGGCAAGGTTTTAGATGCCGACTATGTAATCTGCGGAACAGGCTTCCATCAACGGGTGCCATTCCTTGAGGACTCAGTCATGAAGGCGATCACCGATGAGCGCGGCAACTTCCGCCTGTATCGTCAGCTAATCCCATTGGATGTGAAGAATATTGCCTTCAACGGCTATAACTCTTCCTTCTTCTCGCAGTTAAATGCCGAAATGGGCGCTGTCTGGATCGCGGCATACATTGCTAAGGCAATTAACCTGCCATCTAAGTCTGAAATGCTTGCCCACATCGACAAGCGTTTAGCCTGGATGGAAAAGCGGACTGAAAACAAGCATGCACGGGGAACAAATATCATTCCATTCTCAGTGCACAATATTGATGAGCTGCTTATCGATCTAGATCTCCAGATCCCTGCGCCGGTTCGATTCAATCAATGGTTACTTCCAATTAATCCAAAAAGCTATGCGAAAATTGGTTCGAAACTTCGTTCGCGTATGGCCAAGTCAGGTAAGTAAATAGGTATAAGAAAAGCCCTGGCCGCGAGGCCAGGGCTTTTTCTTTGAAATAAATTTAAGCCTCAAGTAAGGGAATTGCAGGTGCTGCTTGTTCTGGTCCCATTGCCGAGTAGCCACCATCGGCGGCCCAGTCGGCACCAGTAACAACTGATGCTTTATCGCTGGCAAGAAAAGAGATTACATTCGCAACCTCTTCGGGATCTCCTACTCGTTGAGTTAAATGAAATGGTGCGGCAACGCGATCAGTCTTTTTTCTATCACCCTTTGACAACATGTCCATAATCGCAGACCAAGTCCAACCTGGTGAGACGGAGTTGACTCTGATTTTATCGCCGGCATAGTCCATAGCCATGTTACGAGTAAGTTGAACTAGAGCGGCTTTACTAACTGGATAAATCCAACGCCCAGTCTGGGCAACGCTGGACGAAATACTTGTTAAGTTGATAATTGAGCCGCCACCCTGCTTCTTCATATGGGGTCGAACGGCAGCGCCCAGCATTGCGGCGCTTGCAATATTTACATCTAAAGTGTGGCTCCATTGGGCGCGAGTACTGTCTGCACCTGCATCGTCATATGAGCAGGCGAGATTTACAAGAATATCGATACGCCCCCATGCAGTTATTGCAGCGGCAACCATTTCACCAATCGCTACATCATTTGTAATGTCGCCGTGAAAGAAAATAGCCTGCGAACCACATGCTTTTGCAGCCGCAGCCCCGCTCACAGGATCTATTTCAACGATCATGACTCTAGCGCCATCGGCGATGAGCGTTTTAGCTACAGCTATGCCGAACAGGGTTCCGCCACCAGTAAGGATTGCTGTTTTGCCTTGTAATAGATCTGAACTCATATCTCTCCCTAAGAACTCGCAAGAGAACTACTTTAGTGCTCGAATTCTTGTGATTTCGATCTATCCGCGCACAGGCTATCCATAGAACGCAAATAAATCGGCTAAATCTATTGACATGCGCGCAGAGCAAATGGAGCATTCTCTAATGGCGCCGGTCACAGAACTCCTAAGAGAGCACAATCTCTTTAGAACCACCTATCTTGACGAAGCGCGCAGTGAAGTGGCTCGGGTTTTTTGCCCCCATGCGCTAACAACAACACAAAAAGATGAAAAACTGAACACGGTTCACAATCGAATCACATTAGGCGATGTAACTTTGAATTATCTCGACTATGGCGCCGAGGTCAGGATTACACCAGGTGAGTTGAACTCCTTTTATCTCATTCAAATACCATTACAGGGTAGTGCCGAGATTTCGTGTGGGAAGGATTCGATTCACTCAGATATAGCTACGGCCTCCATTCCAAATCCGCTAGAAAAACTCGATATGGTTTGGCACGCGGGCAATCCCCAGTTAATGGTCTACATAAACCGCGTAACACTTGAGAAGCGTCTCGAGGATTTGATTGGCAGAGAGATTCACGTCCCGGTTAAATTTGATTTAGGAATGGATTTAACAACTCAGAAAGCCAAGAGTTGGCGCAACTTAATCGATACTCTAGTTTCAGATGTTGATCATGAGGGATTGACAATGCATGCTGGAATTCGAAATCAATTTCAGGACTTAATAATTACAGGACTCTTACTGTCACAAAAACATAATTACAGTGAATCTATAGGGACAAGCATTGAACCGATAACATCTCGGTCAGTACGCCTGGCAATGGCTGCATGCGAGGCAAATCCACAAGATCCATTAACAGTGACAGATATGGCGCGCTATGCCGGCGTCAGTATTCGATCTCTACAAGATGGCTTTAAGAAATATGTAGGAATGAGCCCAACGGACTATTTACGGAATGTCCGCCTCAATCGAGTCCGTGAAGAGTTATTGGCCGAGCGAAGCTTTGACTCTTCCATTGCAGATATCGCATTTACATGGGGCTTTACGCACCTAGGTCGTTTTGCAAAGATTTACCATGAACGCTTCGGAGAACTTCCATCTGAAACTATTCGAAAGTAAGTAAACCTTGTAAGCATTTCTACTTCTTGGCGATATTTAACGCAAAATTTAATGCTGGGCCTGCTAATTTGTCATGCAACTTAAAGAAGTTTTCAGTTGCTTGGTAGCCGGCCCAAGATTTCGGTAGAAACTCTTCAGGCAATCCAGGGTCAAAATATGGTGCATGTCGCCAATTTGTCAGAATCGTTGTGTAGTCGCGAAAAGCTCTGGAGGCATCGACTACGTTGTTCTTAGAGGCCCAATATTTAATGACAGGTTTAGCAGTTTTACTAAAAGAGTTATAGACCTCTTGAATACCCTCGAGATCCCACCACTCTTGGACCGCCGCAGATGTTGGCACAAAGGCCATATGTTCTGCTGAAAATATATTCATATATTTTTCAACCTTGAGAGATTTGGCTAGCGATATCGCATCGGTACTTAGTTGAAGTGGGGCTATCCAAAGCCCACCACTTACTTGCGCAAATCCTATCCGCGTTAAGCGAGATCTAAGTTGGTAGCGGATTGCTCGCAGCTTTTCAGGTATTGAAAATGCAACTAATATCCAACCTTCATTGATAGGGGAATCACGGCGCTGAAGAACGCGTGCATCTCCTTGGTCGAAGGATCTGCGCATCTCGGGAGAAATTGCATATCCAATTACTCCGTTCTGCTTTTTAGAAATTAGAATTCCTCTTCGCTTAAAACGTGCAAGCGCGCTACGCGCTGCATCCTCCGCGACATCTAATTCGGCACAAAGCTGAATAATTGTATTTGCTGAAAACCAGCCTCCGTTAGATCGGCTATAAGCGGCGTAAATGGTAATTATGAGGGATTGAGGACGGGCAGATCTATCAACTAAGTCTCTGGCCTCGCCGCTAAAGATACTGTCCATTCGGGAATGCTAGTGTGCGGGAGTGTAATTGCAAGGGATATGGGAAAGTAATTAACTACGGGGTACTTATGTGGGGGTTATAAATGGCTGCAGTGTTTGTAGAAAAAATCCGACTCTTAGAGTGGATGGAAACTGATGCCGCTGGACATCAGCATTACACATCAGCCTTTCGCTGGGTAGAAGAGTGTGAATCTGCTTTGTATCGCAAGCTAGATCTTCCCTCCACATTATTCGGTCAGATCCCACGAGTAAAAGTTCAAATGGAATATAAGCGACGAATCTTTTTCGGTGAAGAGATTCTTACGCGCCTGGAAGTTCTTAGAGTGGGTAACTCATCACTTGAATTTGGTTTTACGGCGCATGTCGCAGGTGAACTTGCAGCAGTTGGAAATTATGTAATCGTACACTCACCAGAAATAGGCAAAGGTGCACAACGATGGCCAGATGCATGGCGATCGGCATTTCTAGGAGAGTAGTTTTGCAACCATCAATCCGCTGCCACCGCCGACGCCCCCACCCGGCCATGTGCCAGAGCCACAGATGTAAAGGTTTTTGATGGGTGTTCGATGTCGAATCCAACCAGGCATCGGACGCAGGAAGAAGAATTGAGCCGGGTGATGACTGCCACCGAGAGAGTCGCCTTTAATTAGATTTGCGTTGTACCTTTCAAGATCAGTTGGTGAGAGAACTTTTCTTGACAAAATCTGTGATTTTATTCCCGGAGCATAAGTTTCAAGATTATTGATAATGCGATCGGCATAAACTTCGGCCACTTCATCCCATGACGTACCGTGAATGATTCCGGCGCTATCGCCAGTAATTTCAAGTGGCAGAACTCGAACTTGAATCCAGAGAATATGTTTTCCTTCGGGTGCTCGCGATGGATCACTTACTGTTGGTTGCCCAATAACAAGAGTGGGATTTGCGGGGAGCTTACCTGCGGCAGCATGTGCATATGTAAGCGCCATCTCATCAACATATGGGGCTATGTGAACGTAGTTGAATCCACGTGCCTCTTCGTTAACCCAATTAGGAAGTTCATCCATCGCCAAGTGGATCATCATTGTTGCAAGCCCTGGACGAAACTTCTTAAGCTCTTCAATCTCAGGTGAAGCTTTTGAATCGATTACCCCAGGCAAAAGCCTTGGCATTAAGGCTGGATTAACATTTGCGACCACGCTTTGGGCCTTAATAATCTCACCACTTGATGTGCGTACGCCTATCGCCTTTCCATCCTGAAGGAGGATTTCTACAACGTTTGTATCACTTCGAAGTTCTCCGCCATTGCTTTTTATCACACCACAAAGCGCGTCGACTAAAGTTTTCGCTCCACCTTTACCTAAGACCATTCCAAACTCTTGACCACCAATGGATTCTAAGAAAGAGAAAAGCGCGCCACCAGAAATATCTGGACCATAATCCAAATGCATTCCCCACGTCGCTGCAAGGGCTTTCATTTCTCGGCTACTGAAATGCTCATCGGTAAATGCACGACTTGATTGCAGCAACATTCTTATGAGCTCTAGCAGCTGCGAAACTCCCAGAACCCGCCACGCTTTAATCAAAACCTTCACTGCCGCAAGCGAGGGGAGCTCTGTACCAAGAAGAGGGAAGAGATGCGGTGCTAACTGGCCAAGCTTTGCAGTAAGTGCCTGCCATGCCGCAACATCTTCGGGTGCTACCTTCTTGATATTACTGATGGTCTGATCGCGATCCATCACTACGCCTATCATTTTCCCATCGGGGAAAACTGAGCAATATGGTTTGCCAGAGGGCACAAATTCAAGACCATGCTGTACTAGTTGATCTTTAAGAGCTGCCATAACTCCGCCACCTGCAAATAGGCTTAGATTTGTGGCAAAGAGATCGTGATGAAAACCCGGCAGGGTAACTTCCTCAGTCCGGATGGCACCACCAAAGGCATTGGCCGCTTCTAGAACCATCACCTTTTTGCCTTTGGCGCTTAAAATCGCCGCCGCCGAAAGACCGTTAATTCCGGAGCCAATAATGAGTACATCAAGCATTGAGGAATCATGCCATGGAGATAAGCATTAACCAATAGACGTAACCGATTGATTGGCATTAGATTAACCAAGTTACTTTCGGGGTAGAACGTTAATTTTAAGGAGTTTACTAATGGAGCGCAATGATGCGATCATCATCGGAAGTGGAATCAATTCACTAGTTGCCGGAGCACTACTTAGCCGAGCTGGCTGGAAGGTTTTAGTCTGCGAAAGAAATAGCACGGCGGGTGGAGCTATAGCTACATCGACAACAGCCACCCTTCCAGGTTTTACCCATGAGCTCTTATCAAGTTGGCACCCACTATTTGTTGGCGGTCCTGCATATGCCGAACTAAAAGGGGATTTAGAGGCCCGTGGCTTGGTCTATGCCAATACAACCTCACCAACGGGAGTTGTTTGCAAAGACGGAAGCGCAGTGCTTTCAACAGACATGGCAGCCACTTCGGCCGAGTTCGAGCGCCTAGGCGATGGTGCGGCATGGAATGAAATGCTTGGAGAGTTTACTAAGAAAATCGATTTAGCATTTGGTCTCTTGGGTGCAGATCTTTGGCGCGCAAACTCACTTAAATTATTTAGAACTGCACGTAAACGTTTTGGAAATCGTGGATTAGTTGCAACTGGTGCCGAACTTCTAGAACCCGCTGCGCCCTGGTTGGATAGAACTTTTTCATCCCCCGTCAGTAAATCACTTCTTGCTCCATGGGCATTACACAATGGTCTTGGCCCAGATGATGCCAGCAGTGGATTCATTACAAAAGTTATTTCGGCGGCGGTAGCCTTTGGTGGAATGCCGGTACCTATCGGCGGCGGAATCAAATTAGTTGATGCACTTCTAGCAATTATTACCGACAATGGTGGACATATTATTACCGGTGCAGATGTTAAAAAAATAACAGTCACGAATGGAAAGGCAACTGGAGTGAAACTCGCCGATGGACGCGAGTTCTCTGCGAAAAAAGCCGTGCTTGCATCAACAACCCCTCAGGCTTTGTATCAAGTTCTTCTCGCCGATGAAAAATTACCAAGTACCACCATAAAAACTGCAGAGAGTTTTCGTTACGGCCGTGCAGCAATTCAGATTCACTTAGCTTTATCTGAACCACCAATCTGGAAGAACGATGCACGCTTGGCTGATGTTGCGATAGTCCACGTCTTAGATGGTATGAACTCTTTGTCCGAGTCGGTCAATGCTTCAAACCGCGGATACCTGCCAAAGCGCCCAACGATTGTTGTTGGACAGCCAACAACAATGGATAAATCACGTGCGCCAGAAGGGCAGTCAATTTTATGGATTCAACTACAAGAGAATCCACGGATAATTCTTGGCGACCTGGCTGGAGAAATTGACCCAGGGGATGGAAGTTGGAATCAGGTGCGTTTGGATGCATATGCCGATCGAGTACTCGCACAACTTGGCGAAGAGATTTCAAATCTAGAATCTGCCACGCTGGCCAAAGTGGTCTTAGGGCCGCTACAAATTGAGGCGATGAATGGCAACCTTGTTGGAGGAGATCCCTATTCGGGTGATTGCAGGATTGATCAATTCGCAGTCTGGCGCCCATTATCGGGTGCAACCGGGCATCGCACGCCTGTTAAGGGCTTGTGGCATATAGGAGCCTCAACCCACCCTGGTCCAGGACTTGGCGGTGGATCTGGCTATTTAGTTGCAAAGCGATTGCTGAGTAAAAAACTGCGTTAGAAAAAATGGGATTAAAAAAGGACGGTCGGGTTAATCCGACCGTCCTTCTTTATTTTAATTACTTAGAAACTAGCGCCAATACGCGAGCTGGGCTTCCTGAACCGCCGACAATCTTTAGTGGTGCGGCGATAACAATTGCACCTTGTGGTGGCAACTTATCAAGATTGCGAAGTTGAGTTAAACCGTACTTATTATTTCCCATCAACATATTGTGACAAGGAAATGGAATACTCATTCCAAATGCTAAGCCAGCATCGATACCGACAGTCTCAACACCTAAGCCGAGAATGTCGCGTTTTGTTCCAAGATATTCAGCAGTCTCTGGTGGAAGACCTGGAGTATGCGGACCATTCTCATCTGCATTTGCAAATGCAGCGGGATTATCACCAAACTTTGACCAACCAGTGCGATAGAGAACCCACGCGCCCTTTGGAATCGCACCATGTTGCTTTTCCCAAGCCTCAATGTGTGAAACTTCAAGAAGAAAATCTGGATTAGCTGCAGCCTCTTTTACGAAATCTAGAACAACGGCTGGGCCAATAAGACGACTTGGTGGGATCTGTGAAACATCGTCGAGATCTTTTCCAGTGATCCAGTGGTTTGGTGCATCTAAGTGAGTACCAGTGTGCTCGCCAGTGTGAAAGTTATTCCAGTACCAAGCTGGACCCTTGTCGTCGTAGCGAGAGATTTCCTCTAACTGAAATTTTGCAGTCTGACCAAACTCAGGTGGAAGAGTAAGAATCGGTGTCTCCGAATGCAGGGGAGAGGTTAAATCAATTACCTGGACTGCTCCAGATGCAAGCTCTTGTGCAAGAGCCGATAAGTTGGCCATTCATTTCTCCTTATTAGTGGTCGTGTGGGTCTCTTGGGTTCGAGCGTCTGGGCGAGATTAGCGCGCTTTTCTATAACTCACTAGTCCCCCCGCGATGTGACGGTCGTCAAAATGGTGTGGACAGTGCGCTGGGCAACTGGCAGAATAACCAAACTTGCTGGCCCACGCGGGTCAATTGCCCTTATGGATGGAGAGCCATGGCTGAGCGCTCGTTTGCCGCCGAAGTGAAGAAACTTCGTGTTGGTGAAGGTGAAGAGTTTCTTGGTGAGGGGATTCTGGCTGTAACAAAGGCGCTTCTCCAATCAGGCGTGGCATATGTCGGCGGATATCAAGGCGCACCTATTTCTCACCTCATGGATGTCCTTGGGGATGCTAAAGAGATTTTAGATGAGCTTGGAATTCACTTTGAAAATAGCGCATCCGAGGCAACAGCTGCCGCCTCACTAGCGGCCTCAGTTCATTACCCGTTGCGCGGGGCGATAACTTTTAAGTCAACGGTTGGAACAAATGTTGCATCCGATGCTCTGGCTAACCTCTCATCAGGTGGTGTCACGGGTGGTGCACTCATAATTGTGGGCGAGGATTACGGCGAAGGATCTTCAATTATGCAAGAGCGCTCGCACGCCTTTGCAATGAAATCTCAGATTTGGCTTCTCGATCCACGCCCTAATTTAACGGCGATTGTCGACGCAGTCGAAAACGGCTTCCAGCTTTCAGAGGCATCGAACTCGCCGGTTATGCTCCAACTTCGACTTCGATCATGCCATTTGCACGGACGCTTTATTGCTAAAGACAATGTGCGCTCGCCATTTACGCTAAAAGAGGCGATAGAAAATCCACGCCGAGATACGAGCCGTATTGTTTTGCCTCCTGCCAGCTTCTTGCATGAGCAAGAGAAACTGACAAAGCGCTGGCCGGCAGCTGTGAAGTTCATTAAAGAGAAAAAACTTAATGAAGTCTTCTTCGATGGAACTCAGGACTTTGGCATCGTTATGCAGGGCGGTCTCTATAACACCGTCATACGTGCGCTGCAGCTTCTCGGCCTATCGGATGTGTACGGAAACAGCAAGATTCCACTCTACATTCTCAATGTTACCTACCCAATAATCGATGATGAAGTTGTCGAGTTTGCAAAGAGCAAGAAGGCAATTCTCCTTGTTGAAGAGGGTCAGCCCGATTACATCGAGCAAAATATCCATGCCGTTCTTCGTCGCGCCGACATTACAACAAAGCTACACGGCAAGGATCTCTTGTTACCTGCCGGCGAATACACTCCAGCTGCAGTTGTTAAAGGCATTTTAGAGTTTGTAAATAAATACGGTCCGCAGTTAATCGATAATGAGAATCTGCCTGCGCTAG
Organism: Candidatus Planktophila sp.; assembly: GCA_044370765.1. GTDB lineage: Bacteria > Actinomycetota > Actinomycetes > Nanopelagicales > Nanopelagicaceae > Planktophila. Next base: position 23,886 of record JBILUX010000001.1, read on the forward strand.
TTCGTCCAGATGGTCAAAAGCCGAACTCAATATCTGCAGTGATTCCAGCAGAGGTAGTTCATGCTAGGCCTCCATCATTTTGCACTGGTTGCCCAGAGCGACCAATTTTTACAGCTCTTAAGTTGGCAGAACGTGAAACTGGAAGCCACCACATCAGTGCAGATATCGGATGCCACCTATTTTCAATCTTGCCACCGTTTAATATCGGTGCAACCACAATGGGTTACGGTCTCGGAGCCGCAGGGGCATCTGCTTTAAGTGATCCAGACAGCGACAAACGAACAATTAGTTTTATGGGCGACGGTGGGTTCTGGCATAACGGACTTACTAGCGGTGTCGGTAACGCCGTGTTTAACCAGAGTGATGGTGTCATGATTGTGGTTGATAACGCCTATAGCGCTGCAACAGGTGGACAGGATCTGTTGTCCTCAACTGCTGAAAACACAATACGCTCGACGAAGCATCCAATTGAAAATGCTGTCAGAGGTATTGGCGTTAAATGGGTAAAGACAGTTCAAAATACTTATCGAGTTAGTGAGATGCGCGATTTAATGGAGGAAGCGCTGACAGGTAAAACTCGTGGCCCCAAAGTTATCATCGCTCAGAGTGAGTGCACATTAAATAAACAGCGTCGAGTTCGTCCAGAAATCGCTGCACGAGTTAAAGCTGGAAAGCGAGTCGTCAAAGAGCGTTTCGGAATTGACCCTGACACTTGTACTGGTGATCACTCATGTATTCGACTTAATGGTTGTCCATCATTAACAATTGCACCTAATCCCGATTCAATGCGCAAGGATCCAGTCGCAACAATTCTTCATTCATGCGTGGGTTGCGGACTCTGTGGCGAAGCGGCCCAAGCGGCAGTTTTGTGTCCATCGTTTTACCGCTCTGAGATCATCAGTAATCCAAATCTCTGGGATAAAAGCAAGCTAAAGATGCGCAACATTTTTATCGGCTTCCTACAAAATGGAATTGAACGACGCTTAGAGGGCATCAATGTCTAGTAAAAAAGAGTTTACAAAAACCACTAGGCCAATAACTATGGCGATATTAGCTATGGGTGGAGAAGGCGGTGGAGTGCTTGCCGACTGGGCCGTTGATATGGCAGAACACTGTGGTTATTTCGCACAAACAACTTCGGTTCCAGGTGTTGCACAGCGCACCGGAACGACTGTTTACTATCTTGAATTCTTTCCACAAATTGAGGGTGAGACTAAAGAGCCGGTCCTCAGCACAATGGCGGCCCCCGGAGAAGTAGACATCGTCGTTGCCTCAGAGCTCATGGAGTCAGGCCGTGCAGTTCAACGCGGCTTTATTTCAAAAGAGATCACAACCCTTATTACTTCAACTCACCGCGTCTATTCAATGACTGAGAAAATTGCACTTGGTGATGGTCGTGTCGATTCTGACGTCTTACTAGAGTCGTCACGAAATGCTGCAAAAGTTTTTATCTCAGGAGATTTCGCCAAAGTTGCCGAGTCCACGAAAAGTTTAATCTCTGCCGCTCTCTATGGCGCACTAGCGGCAAGCGGGGCGCTTCCATTTGAAAAGGCTGATTTTATCGCCTCAATCGAGCGGGCCGGTGTTGGAGTTGCTAATTCGATCAAAGCTTTCGAGAGCAGTTTTGAGATTGCCATGCAATGTATTTCACCGACACCGAAAATCGCCAGCGTTGATATCTCAATAGGTTTAAAGCCGCGAGATGTCTCAACGGGGCCAGTGAAGCTATCACCGCAAGAAGAGCTGGCAATAATTAATAATCCAAAGAGCGTAGTTGGTTTTAAGTTACAAGACCTTGCTGGACGAATAAAGGCAGAGTTCCCTGAACCTGTCACAGTTATGCTGGTTAATGGCATCAAGCGCTGTGCTGATTATCAAGATGTCGCCTATGCCGGTCAGTATTTGAATCGCTTATTAAGTGTGAGGGATGCCGAAGCACAGCATGGCGATGGAACATCACGCGTTCTTTTGGAAGTTGCTCGATATACCGCGCTTTGGATGACTTACGAAGACACGATTCGTGTGGCCGATTTAAAGATTCGTCGTACACGCTTTAATCGTGTTGGTGAAGAGGCTCAAGTACAAAACGATCAAATAATGCAGATCCGTGAGTTCTTACATCCGCGCTCTGAGGAGTTTGCCGATACTCTGCCAACGGCTCTCGGGCGTTGGCTTCTTCGAACCAAAGCGGTCACAGGCATAATCGAGAGGTTGGCCAAGAATGGAATAGTTTTACAGACGACATCTATTCGTGGTTACATCATGCTCTACTTCATTGCCCGACTAAAGCCCATACGTCGGCGCTCATTGCGCTTTAATTTAGAGCAAGAGCGCATGGATCAGTGGATTGTCTTAATTAACCGTGAGATTGAAAGCAATTACGAATTAGCCTATGAAATTGCTGAGTGTGCCAACCTAATCAAGGGCTACGGTGATACCCACGCAAATGGTTGGCGTAATTTCATACTAGTAATGGAGCAGGTAGTCTCATTGCGAAATGAGAGTGACGTTGCCGCTCGTATTAGCCAGCTTCGCAAGGCTGCATTGGCCGATGAAGATGGCACAAAGCTTCGCGCAATTTTGGCTTAGTAGTTAGATTACTTATCCTTCAAAAGCCGACGTGATCTGCTCATAAGAGAGCGAGTTTTTGGCTGTAGCAAGCATCTGCTTTTCGCGTTCAATGTTTCGCTCTATTTGAACTTTGGCCGATACGTACTGCTTAGGCCACGTAACATTCTTATACCCAATTTTTGCCGCCTCTAGTAGCGTCCAAGCTGGATTAACTAGGTGCATACGCGCTACGGCACATAGATCAGCGCGACCGGCGGCAATAATTGTATTTACATTATCGGCTTCGAAAATTGCACCAACTGCGATTGTTGCGATTCCAGCTTCATTGCGAATTTGATCGGCAAATGGAGTTTGGAACATACGGCCGAAGACGGGTTTTTCTTTCTTCGTAACCTGTCCTGATGAACAGTCAATCATGTCTGCGCCTGCGGCTTTAAAGGCCTTCGCTATTTCAACTGCATCTTGCGGAGTAATTCCGCCCTCAGTCCAGTCATGTGCAGAGATACGAACGCTAATCGGTTTGCCTTGTGGCCAAACCGCACGAACGGCGTTAAAGACTTCTAATGGATATTTCATTCGGTTTTCAAGGGAGCCGCCATATTCATCGGTTCTCGTATTTGTAATCGGTGAAATAAAAGAAGAGAGCAGATAGCCATGAGCTGCGTGAAGCTCTAGCCAATCAAAGCCAGCTTCATTGGCAGCTTTTGTGGAGTTAATAAAATCTTCTTTAACTCGATCCATATCGGCACGTGTCATCTCATGCGATGTTTGGGAAACTCCCTCGAGGTACTGTTCTGGTGAGGCCGATATGAGGGACCATGAATCAGTTTCAACTGGCTTATCAATTCCCTCCCAAGCAAGCTTGGTTGCACCTTTTGCGCCAGCGTGACCAATCTGAACAGCGATTTTTGCATCCGTATTATTATGAACAAAATCAACGATGCGCTTCCAACCAGCTGTGTGCTCGGGCTTATAGAGACCCGGGCATCCTGGAGTGATCCGTGCATCGGCACTTACGCAGGTCATCTCAGTAAAGACCAATGAAGCCCCACCCATGGCGCGCGCACCTAGATGGACTAAGTGGTAGTCGGCAGCTAAACCATCAACGGCTGAGTACTGGGCCATAGGAGATACGACCACACGGTTTTTTAGGACGACGTCGCGAACTTTGAAGGGAG
>JBILUX010000022.1:0-14047 GCA_044370765.1 Candidatus Planktophila sp.
ACAGGAGCTCGGCAATCTCAATATTATTTATGACGACAATCGAATTTCTATTGAAGGCGACACACATAATGCATTCACTGAAGATGTCTCAATGCGTTACAGGGCATACGGGTGGCACGTCATCGATGTTGCCGCTGCCGCCGATGGAAACGTAGACATAGCGGCCCTGGATTCAGCGATGCTCGAAGCCAAAGCGCAAACCAGCAAACCCACTTTAATCCGTCTAAAGACAGTGATTGCTTGGCCCGCTCCAAATCTGCGCGGTACCGGTAAGTCACATGGCTCTGCCCTTGGGGATGAGGAAATCGCCGCAACTAAAACTCTTTTGGGTTTGAATCCAGAGGAAAAATTTGCCATGCCAGATGAAGTTCTAGCTCACGTGCGACAAGTCAAGACACGTGGAGCCGCACTTCGTGCGAAATGGGATATGGAGTTTTCCAAGTGGTCGGCCTCCAATGCTACAGAGGCTGCATTGTTACAGCGCCTGCGCACTCGTGGACTTCCTTCTAACTGGGCCGATGAAATTCCCGTCTTTGCACCAGGAAAAGATATTGCTACTCGCGCCGCATCCGGAGATGTCATTAATGCAATTGCGAAAGCCCTGCCTGAAGTGTGGGGTGGTTCATCTGATTTAGCAGGATCAAATAACACAAGCATTGAAGGCGGTGGATCATTTCTTCCACTTACTAGCGCAATCAAAGGCGCTCATCCTTACGGGCGGATAATTCACTTTGGAATTCGCGAACATGCTATGGGATCAATCCTTAATGGAATCGCACTACATGGTCTAACTCGCTCATTTGGCGGAACCTTTGCAGTCTTTAGCGACTACATGCGTCCTGCCGTTCGATTAGCTGCACTTATGAATATTGCATCGACTTTCGTCTGGACACATGACTCGATTGGAGTTGGCGAAGATGGTCCAACACACCAGCCCATCGAACACTTTGCTGCACTGCGTGCAATTCCTGGATTAGATGTAATCCGACCTGGCGATGCCAATGAAGTGGCTGAAGCGTGGAAGCAGATAATTATTCGAAACCGCGCAGCTGGAATCCTTCTATCCCGCCAAAATCTCCCTGTCTTTGATCGTGCGATTTGTGCTCCAGCATCAGGCACTGCGCGCGGTGCTTACGTTCTTAAGGATTGCGATAACCCGGTCGCGATTTTGATTGCAACTGGATCTGAAGTTTCGTTGGCGCTAGATGTGCAAAGCGCACTTGCTGCCGAGTCGATCAATGTTCGTGTTGTGAGCGCTCCCTGTCTTGAATGGTTTGCCGAGCAAGATAGCGCCTATAAGCAATCCGTACTTCCAACATCGATTAAGTTAAAGGTGAGCATCGAGGTTGGAATCGCTCAAGGTTGGCGCGAACTAATTGGAGACTCTGGAATATCGATCTCTCTTGAGCATTACGGTGCCTCGGCCGATGCTAAACGCCTATTCAATGAGTTTGGTTTCAGCGTCGATAACGTTGTCAATCGGGTTAAAGCAGCGTTGAAATGAGTGTTGACGACGTAGCTAAGGGCGGAACCTCAATCTGGCTAGATGATTTATCTCGTGCCAAAATTACTGGGACCGACGCTCACTCACTCCCCTCTCGTATCGCGCACTCTGGAGTAGTAGGAGTAACTACTAATCCGAGTATCTTTGCTGCAGCTATCGCAGGTGCTGAAGAGTACGCCAGCGATATTGCGTTATTGAAAAATGTCAGCGTTGATGACTGTGTAAAGAAGCTAACTACCGATGATGTGCGAGATGCCTGCGATCTCTTCCGTGATATCTACTCCACGAGTAAAGGAATTGATGGTCGTGTGAGCATTGAAGTAGATCCACGATTAGCAAGTGATACCGCCGCCACGATTGCCGCAGGCAAAGAGCTATGGGAGATTATCGATCGCCCTAACCTGATGATAAAAGTACCAGCCACTCTCGAAGGCCTTCCCGCCGTTACCGCCCTCATTGCAGCTGGCATTAGCGTCAATGTCACTCTCATCTTTTCAGTCAAACGTTACGGCGCGGTTATTGATGCATACATCGCGGGTATAGAGGCGGCAACTAATCCCTCACATGTTCATTCAGTGGCATCATTCTTTGTTAGTCGTATTGATTCCGCCGTTGACGCATTGCTTAAAAAAGATGGCAGTCCTGAAGCCCTTGAACTCCTTGGCAAAGCAGCTATCGCCAATGCCCACCTTGCCTACCAACTATTTGAAGAGAAGTTCGCATCCCCACGTTGGTTAGCACAAGTTGAGCGCGGAGCGCACGTTCAACGCCCACTCTGGGCATCCACCGGTGTAAAAGACCCAACCTATGACGACACTCGCTATGTCGTTGAGTTAATTGCCCCGCACACAGTTAACACAATGCCACAAAGCACCCTCGATGCTGTCATTGATCATGGTGTAGTTCGCGGTGACACTATTACTGAAAACTATGGTGCCGCAGTTGATGTATTCAAATCACTTTCAGCCTTGAACATTTCGCTCAATGCAGTCACATCCGAACTGGAAATCGATGGCGTTAAGAAGTTCGCACAGGCATGGGATGATCTTTTGATCTCAGTAGCGAGTGCTCAACGTCAATGACCAAACTAAGTGGCAAATCAATCTCTACAATCGATAGAACGGATGCAAGATATCTCAACCTTCTTGCCGCCCACGAACGTTTAGCCCGCAAGGATGCGAGCTTATGGGGCCCCGAAGCGGCAATCGAGGCGGCGGTTCGCCTAAATTGGATCGACCTGCCTGAAGCCTCACGTGAATTACTGCCTGCCCTAGATGCCCTATCAGCCAAGCATCGCGATAAATCGAAGATTGTTTTATGTGGCATGGGAGGCTCCTCTCTCGGACCAGAGGTAATAGCACGCACTTATGATCGAGAACTATTTATTCTTGACTCCACTGATCCGCAATACATTGCACATATTGCATATGGTGAGGCTGCAAAAATGCTCGTCGTCGTCAGTTCTAAATCCGGGGCAACGATTGAAACCGCCTCACAACGAGCCTTCTTTGAGAAACTTTTTACAGATGCACACCTTGCCCCACAGGATCACATTGTTATCGTTACCGATCCTGGCTCTCCTTTGGATACCGCTGCAAGAGCCGATGGTTATAGCGTCATCAACGCAGATCCACATGTTGGAGGGCGTTTCAGTGTCTTGAGTGCCTTTGGTTTAGTGCCAAGCGCACTAATTGGTGTTGATGTCTCTGTCTTGCTTGATAACGCAAGTGAGACGAAGGCAGCCTTTTTAAAGAATCCAACAATCGTTGTCGATATGGCATACGCCATTGCCTATAAGGCCGATCAATACATGGTTTTCTGCGATGGCCATTCAGGAATGCCAGGTTTGAGCGATTGGGTCGAACAGTTAGTCGCTGAATCGACTGGTAAAAACCAAGTCGGTCGCCTACCGATTGTGATTGAAAAAGATAGTAACGACAATGCTTTTTCCGTTGCCTACTCTGGTGATGCTGATCTAGTTATCGAGAGTGATCTAGCGTCTCAGTTTATTATTTGGGAGTGGGTCACAGCCCTTGTTGGAGTCGGTCTTGGAATAGATCCATTTAATCAACCCAATGTGACGGAAGCTAAAGAGGCTACCTCTACCCTTTTGAAAAGCTGGGCTGGAATTCAACCCTCGCTCACTCCTATTTCAATCGATGGGGCGGTAGAGATTTTTGGTAATGGAGATTCATTGGTTTCAGCGGTTAGAAACTTTATTAGTGAAATTCCGAAGGATGGCTATGTTGCCGTCATGGCATATCTAGATCGAATCTCCGATTCAAAGATCATTCAACTTCGCGAACTACTCTCAGAAAAATCTCATCGGCCTGTAACCTTCGGTTGGGGTCCACGTTTTCTGCACTCCACTGGACAGTTTCATAAAGGTGGACAGCAAAACGGTGCCTTCCTACAAATTACAGGAGATGCAGATCAAGATTTTGAAATCCCAGGCCAATCCTTTGGGTTTAAAACTCTGATCATGGCTCAAGCCCTCGGTGATGCTGCAGCTCTTGAGAAAAGAAAATACCCACTTCTGCGATTGAACTTAACCAATCGAAGCGTGGGTATTGACGAACTTCTTAAAGCTTTAAAATCTCTTTAATCATCACCGCGCATCTTACGTAGCGCCTCTTCCAATAGACGTTCGCCCTCTGCATCGGTACGACGCTCTTTTACATAGGCAAGGTGAGTCTTATATGGCTCGTTCTTAACTGGGTTAGGCGGATTATTGCGATCGCGCCCTGCTGGATAACCACACTTAGGGCAGTCCCACTCAGCTGGAATGACAACGGTCTCTTCAACGGCAAATGATGGACGGACTTCATGGCCATTTGCGCAGAAGTATGAGACATAGGCACGAGCGATTGAGTCGCCGCGCTCTGCCTCGCCCATTGGTCCGGCGCCGACTCGGCTACCGCGAATTGCACTTGCCATGTATTACTCCCTAAAAAGAATTAAATGAGATTAGAAATTACTTAAGAACAAGACTGAGTGCGACAACAAAGGCAAACCAGAGTCCACCTACGACGATTGTGATGCGATCGAGGTTGCGCTCTACAACAGATGATCCGCCGTAGTTTGATGAGACGCCGCCGCCGAATAGATCGGAGAGTCCGCTTCCCTTGCCCTTGTGTAATAGGACGAGAAGAATCATCACAACGCTGGTAATGACGAGCAAGATTGAGAGAGCTAGTTTCACGGTTCGTAAACTCCTTGTTTCGTAGAGGGTAAGGATACCTTTAAATAGGCCGGGGCTATTACTTAGCCTTGCGCGTAAAACTTCACAATCTTGGCCAACTCTTCAGGATCTAGGCTCGCACCGCCGATTAGGGCACCATCTACATCGGGCTTGGCCATAATCTCCGCCACATTTGATGACTTCACAGAGCCACCGTAAAGGATGCGCATGGCGGCAGCGATTTCAGGTGAACCGATATTTTCGACCTCTTCGCGAATGGCAGCACATACCTCTTGGGCATCTTCAGGTGTTGCAACTTTGCCAGTTCCGATCGCCCAGACAGGTTCATAGGCAATAACTATTTTCTTGAGTTCAGGCTTAGTCAATCCCTCTAGCCCTCCTCGAATCTGTCGAATCACATGACTTACATGTGTGCCAGATTCGCGCACTGATAACTCTTCGCCTACACAGAAAATCGGAATCATTTCATGGGCAAGAGCGGCCTTAACCTTACGGTTAACTAGTGCATCACTTTCTCCATGAATTGCGCGGCGCTCTGAGTGCCCAACTAAGACATATGTACAGCCAAGTTTGTGCAACATTGAACCAGAGATGTCTCCAGTAAATGCCCCACTTGCCTCGGGTGAGAGATCCTGTGCTCCATATGTTAAACGTAGGCGATCTCCATCAATGAGAGTTTGGATAGATCTAATATCTGTAAAGGGAGGAATAATTGCTACATCTACCGCGTCGAAATCTTTATCATCGAGCGAGTAAACCAGTTTCTGTGCAACGGCAATCGCTTCAAGGTGATTTAAGTTCATCTTCCAGTTGCCAGCCATTAACGGTTTACGCATTGCCATACCCCTTATATTCCTAATGCCACTAGGCCAGGAAGTTCCTTGCCCTCTAAGTACTCAAGTGATGCTCCACCACCAGTTGAAATATAACCAAAATCAGAGTCGGCAAAACCGAGAGCTCTCACTGCTGCGGCAGAGTCGCCGCCACCAACAACTGAGATGCCGGAAACTTTCGTTAACGCTGTGGCAACCACTTTGGTTCCGGCGGCGAAGTTAGGGAATTCAAAGACTCCCATCGGTCCATTCCAAAATATAGTTGCGCATTTTTCAATCTCGGTTGCAAATCCAGCTGCAGATACCGGTCCGATATCGAGCCCCATTTGATCGGCTGGAATCGCATCGACTGAAACTAAACTCGGCTCTGCATCTGCGCTAAAGCTTGGCGCGACGACGATATCTGTAGGAAGAACGAGTTTTACGCCCTTACTGTGTGCGCTTTGGATCAATCCTTTCACCGTATCTATCATCTCTACTTCGACTAGAGAGCTACCAATCTCTTTGCCTTGGGCTGCAAGAAATGTAAATACCATTCCGCCACCAATAGCCAAGACGTCGACCTTGCCAAGAAGATTTTCAATAACTGCCAGCTTGTCCGATACTTTCGCCCCACCCAGTACAACTCCAAAGGGGCGCGCAGGATTCTCTGTTAGCTTCTTTAATACTTCGACTTCGGCGGCAACTAGGAGACCAGCTGAATGCGGCATCAACTTGGGTAAATCAAATACGGATGCATGCTTACGATGTACTGCACCGAAACCATCACCAACATAAACATCTGCCAAGTCAGCAAGTTGTTTCGCAAAAACTAAACGTTCGGCCTCGTCCTTACTTGTTTCAGCGGCGTCAAAGCGAATATTCTCAAGCAAGAGAATCTTCCCCGGCATGAGAGTCTTCGCGATTTGCGCAATCGACTCCCCCGTGAGTTCGCCGGTGAAGATAACTTCTTGTCCAAGTAATTCGCCGAGGCGCTTAGCCACTGGTGCCAATGAAAATTCTGGGGCAGGAACGCCTTTAGGGCGACCTAAGTGTGCAGCGATAACTATCGAAGCACCCTTTTTTAACAAGAGTTGAATAGTTGGAAGCGAGGCTTTGATTCGACCGTCATCTTTAATTACGCCATCTTTTAATGGCACATTGAGATCACAGCGAAGAAAAACTCGCTTTCCAGCTACATCAAAATCTGCAAGTGCTGGCATTAAAGCGTCTTGCCTACATAACTGATCAAGTCGACGAGACGGTTTGAGTAACCCCACTCGTTGTCATACCAGCCGACAATCTTTACTTGATTGCCAATTACCTTTGTCAGACCAGAATCGAAGATACATGATGATGGATCTGTGACGATATCTGATGAAACGATTGGATCTTCGGTGTATGACAGATATCCCTTGAGCGGACCATCTGCAGCGGCCTTCATCGCCGCGTTAATCTCTGCAGCTGTTGCCTCTTTAGCAAGTTCAACTGTTAAATCTGTTGCCGAACCGGTAGGAATCGGCACACGCATGGCATAACCATCGAGCTTGCCCTTGAGCTCTGGCAAAACAAGGGCGATAGCTTTGGCTGCACCCGTTGAGGTTGGAATCATATTAGTTGCAGCTGCACGTGCGCGACGCAAATCTTGGTGTGGGAAATCTAAAATAACCTGATCGTTTGTGTAGGCGTGAATCGTTGTCATTAAGCCCTTAACAATTCCCCAGTTATCATTGAGGACCTTGGCCATTGGAGCCAGGCAGTTTGTCGTGCATGATGCATTTGAAATAATGTGATGGTTAGCTGGATCGTACTTTTCATGGTTAACGCCCATCATCGGCGGCCTTTGTGAAGTGACCAGTTGACTCAATGACGACATCGACATTAATGGAGCCCCATGGCAAGTTAGCTGGATCGCGCTCAGAGAATACTTTGATTGTCTTTCCATCGACCGTGATTGAATCATCGGTGAAAGTAACCTCAAGACCTAGGCGACCCAAGATTGAATCGTATTTTAGAAGGTGTGCCAAGGTCTTATTTGGTGTGAGGTCGTTGATTCCCACAATATTGATTTCTGGATTCGTGAGGCTGGCGCGGAAGAAGTTGCGACCGATGCGACCGAAGCCATTGATTCCGACATTTATCATGATATGCGTCCTTGCTACTCAGTGGGGGCTATCAATTAAAAAAAGCCCAACGGATGGTGGTTTGAATTGCTGCCACAACGTTGGGGTCTTGGGAGTAACCCTACCAGTGGCTATAGAGCTCACTCCTGCTTAACAGGAGTGTTTAATTCAACAAATCAGGAGATAGTCCACTTTCAGTATCTGGGATTCCGAGTTCGCTGGCACGTTTATCGGCCATTGCAAGCAATCTACGGATTCGCCCTGCAATTGCATCTTTAGTCATAGGCGGCACAGCTAGCGAGCCCAGCTCTTCTAGGGAGGCCTGGCCGTGATTGATACGCAACTCCCCCGCCTCTTTTAAATGATCCGGGATAGTCGCCCCGAGGATTTCCATGGCGCGTGCAACTCGAGCAGAGGCAGCAACGGCGGCACGTGCTGAGCGTCGAAGATTTGCATCATCAAAGTTTGCAAGGCGATTGGCCGTTGCGCGTACCTCGCGACGCATGCGGCGCTCCTCCCATGCAAGAACGGATTCATGTGCGCCGAGGCGCGTCAGAAGTACTCCGATTGCATCGCCATCTCTAATCACTACCCGATCAACGCCACGGACTTCGCGCGCCTTAGCGACGATTCCCATACGGCGTGCAGCTCCAACTAATGCAAGGGCCGCCTCTGGTCCGGGGCAGGTAATTTCCAATGATGATGAACGCCCAGGTTCAGTTAATGATCCGTGAGCGATAAATGCACCGCGCCATGCCGCTTCAGAGTCACAGATTGCAGCTGAGACAACTTGAGGGGGCAGCCCTCGAACTGGACGGCCATGTGAATCCACGAGCCCTGTCTGGCGGGCAAGTGAATCACCGGCTTCAATAACTCGAACAACGTAGCGCGAACCTTTGCGTAAACCGCTCGATGATAGAACCGCTAGATCAGAGTCATGACCGTAAATATCAGCGATATCTTTCCTTAAACGTCTTGCACTCTGTGACGTATCGAGCTCTACCTCGATCAAAATCTTTCCCGCCGCGATATGTAGGCCCCCTGCAAATCGAAGCAGGGATGAGACCTCAGCCTTACGGCAACATGGTTTAGTAATTGAGATTCGACTGAGTTCGTCTTTAACCGATGCTGTCATTGCCATGGGCTTATCCAACCAAACTTTGGCGCATAATGTGGCCCAAATGAAGGGCTAATTGTGTGACATCGTGATGGATGCTGCCTGGCGCTTTACGAATATCTACAGCAACTACCTGACCTCCGAGTTTTCGAGCCATTTGTGCCAAAGTCTTCTCATTTCGCACAACTGATCTATCGACCAAAAAGTAGTCAATCGAAAGATCGGGGGCATATTCGGCAAAGAGCTCTAGATGCTCCTCAGGCGTAGAGCCTGCAAACTCTTCACCAGAGCTATTTGAATGAGCATCGAGATTGAGAATCAGAATCTTCTTCGCCTTAGTTCTTGAGAGGGCATCTAGCTGCATCGGAACTAATAGATGTGGCATCACACTTGAAAACCATGATCCAGGACCCATAGTGATCCAATCGGCAACACGAATTGCCGTTAAAGCCTCCATACGTGCCGGCGGATTTTGTGGAATCACCCGTAATGACTCTATTCGACCCTTTGCAGTTGCAACCTCTTTTTGCCCACGCACAACAATTCGCCCCGTGGATGTATTGAAAGTTCCTTCAATATCTAACGGGACGGCAGCCATCGGTAGTACTCGTCCGATGACTTTTAACAAAGAGCCAACGCGATCAAGACCAATAATTGGATCCTCATCTTCGCTCCACAGTGATGCCAATAATAGATTTCCCATCGCATGTCCATCTAGCGGGCCATCACTAACAAAACGATGCTGCATGATGTCGGCCCATGTTCGACCCCACTCATCATCGGCACAAAGGGCGGCCAATGCCATCCGTAAATCTCCAGGTGGAAAGATTGAAAACTCTTCTCGCAATCGACCACTTGATCCACCATTATCGGCCACGGTAACAATGGCGGTGATTTCAGAAGTGATTTCGCGCAGCGACGAAAGCGTTGCAGCTAGTCCGTGACCGCCACCTAAGGCAACAACTTTGTTCACGCTATTCGCGCCCCACATCGCGGTGCGTCGGGTAAGCAGAGATTCCATTGTCGATTGTGTTGAGTTGTTTAGCTATCTCTTGAGTTACAGCAACACTTCGGTGTCGTCCTCCTGTACAACCTACGGCGATGGTTAAGTATTTTTTACCCTCGTGCATGTACCCAGGCACCATCGATGCAATCAAATCTACATAAGACTTAACGAACTCCTTAACTCCGCCGTTGCTCAAAACTTTATCACTCACCTGTGGCGTTAACCCTGTTAGTGGACGAAGCTCAGGAATCCAATGTGGGTTTGGAATAAAGCGACAATCTAGAACTAAATCAGAGTCAACCGGGATTCCATATTTATAACCAAAAGATAAAACATTGATACGTATACCTTGAACTTTTCCGCCACCAAAAATCTCGCCAATCCTTTTTTCTAACTGGTGAACATTCAGATTTGTCGTATCGATAGCAATATCACACTGTGAACGAACCTCATCTAACTTTTCCCGCTCTCGGGCGATTCCATCAACTATGCGATCTGTGCCTTGTAATGGATGGGGTCTACGAGTGGATTCAAAGCGCTGTACCAGCATTTGATCTGTTGCATCGAGAAACACAAGGCGGTATGCAGAGCCATTCTTTTTCAATTGATCCAAGGCTGCCACGAGTTCATCAAAAAAATGTCCCCCGCGTACATCCACGACAACTGCATACTCTTTACCTTCTGGTCCTGTACCTTTTCCAACTAACTGCGGCAATAGCGAAGGCGGCAAGTTATCAACGACGTACCACCCCAAATCCTCCAGGGCGTGAGCGGCAGTAGATCGGCCAGCACCAGACATGCCCGTTAAAATCAATATCTCGCTACTACTCATGGTCTTATCCTCTTACACCTGTCAAGAACCTGCTAATCCCGCGTGATTTCACCGGTTTGAACATCTATCTTTTCACTTCCCATGGTTTCAAGATGCGTACTTATTAACTCTGCAATCTTTGGACCTATACCAGGAGTCGCAGCGATCTCTTCTCGGCTCGCCTTACGAATAGCAGCAACCGAACCAAAGCGTTTAAGAATTGAATTGCGACGGCTCTCTCCTAGCTGAGGGACCTCATCTAGAATTGATTCCAACATGACCTTCGATCTCCTCGATCGATGAAAAGTGATGGCAAAGCGGTGGGCCTCATCGCGAATGCGTTGCAGTAAATAGAGGCCTTCACTAGATCTAGGCAGGATTAATGGATCGGGTGAGCCGGGAAGCCATACTTCTTCTAACCGCTTAGCTAAACCACAGAGTGCGATATCTGTGATCCCCAGTTCGCTGAGCGCACGGGCGGCGGCGTTAACCTGTGGTGCACCGCCATCGACAACGATGAGTTGGGGCGGATAGGAAAACTTACTCATCTTTCCTCCCAGCTCTGCCACCTCAGCAGTATCTACCGCTCGATCATCCATGAGACGTCTTAATCTGCGCGTAATCACTTGATGCATCGCACGAGTGTCATCAAATCCTTCGTCAGTATTAATGATGAAGCGACGGTATTCACTTTTCTTAGCAAGTCCATCTTCAAATACGACCATCGATGCCACAACGGATGTACCCGAAATATTTGAGATATCGAAACACTCTATGCGCAGCGGAGTTTTTATAAGGTTCAGAGCCTGCTCTATCTCTATCAACGCTTTACCACTGACTGCGGCATCGGTTGAGCGCTTGCTCAAAAACTGGATTAGCGAATATTGAGCGTTACGTTTAACAGTTGCTAAGAGCTCAACCTTTTCTCCGCGCTGTGGAACCTTGATATCGACCTTAGTCGAACCGATTCCACCAAGCCACTGCTCTAACTCTTCCTTATCAGCTGGGTCTGAGTTGATATAAATATTGCGTGGAACCGGGATTGCTCCAGTTCCATAGATCGAGTACAACAATGCGGTTAACTCATCTTGGCCTTCAAGAGCCATCTCTTGATCAACTATCCATGATCTGGAACCCTTCACCGACCCGCGTTGCATTGAAAAGATAGAGCCTGCGGCATGGAATCCATCGTGATAGATAGAGATGAAATCGCCATCTAGATCATCCGAGAAATTTCCTTCAGTTGATTTTTGCGCCTTCTCAAATGATTCGATCTGATCTCGAAGGCGCGCCGCCCTTTCAAACTCCTCATTGGTTGCCGCTGCACTCATCTCCTCATGCAACTTGGGCAGGATATTTTCCATCCCGGACTCCATGAACTCATTGAGTTGTTCAGCTAATTTTTTGTGATCCTCTTTTGAGATCCAGTCAACACATGGTGCAGCACATTTACCAATGTCGCCTAGCAGGCACTGCCTTTTGCTGCGTTGTGCACGTGTGAAGTTTGAAGAGGAACATGATCTGACCGGAAAAACCTTGAGTAGGACTTCGAATGTGTTGCGAAGCGCCCACGCATTTGTATACGGACCAAAGTACTTCAACCCAGGTCGCTTGTCTTTGCGGGTAATGAAAATCATTGGATATTCATCATTGAGCGACAAGGCCAAATAAGGATAAGACTTGTCATCTTTGAATTGCACGTTGTATTTGGGTTGATACTGCTTGATCCAACTAAACTCCAACGCTAACGCCTCTAGCTCGGTACTAACAATGGTCCAATCGACACGAACCGCTTCATGAACCATGCGATGCGTCTTGGTAGCTAAATTTGCCTGGAAGTAATTACTGAGGCGATTTTTTAGATTCTTTGCCTTGCCAACGTAAATCACTTTCTCTTGTTTGTTGTAAAAGCGGTACACGCCAGGGTGTTCGGGAATGTTGGTTGGCCGATAACTTTGAGGATCTGCCATCGCCTTACTTCTTAACTGCTACTTTTCGGTTTGTGGCAAGCATCGGTGCCAAATATTGACCCGTGTAACTCGCTTTCACCTTTGCCACATCTTCAGGTGTTCCCTCGGCAACAACTAATCCCCCGCGGAATCCTCCCTCTGGCCCCATATCGATAACCCAGTCGGAGCATTTAATAACATCTAAGTTGTGCTCGATAACGACAACGGTATTGCCAGTATCGACCAGACGGTTAAGAACAATAAGTAACTTGCTGACATCTTCAAAGTGAAGACCCGTCGTTGGCTCATCCAAAACATAAATTGTTCGCCCAGTGGAGCGGCGTTGGAGCTCAGTTGCAAGCTTTACTCGCTGTGCCTCACCACCAGAAAGCGTTGGTGCAGACTGACCCAAACGCACATAACCAAGACCTACATCGTTAAGGGTTTTGAGGAACCTAGCGATGGTTGGAACAGATTCGAAAAATGCATTCGCTTCTTCAATCGGCATATTTAAGACATCGGCGATTGTCTTACCTTTGTAATGAACCTCTAAAGTCTCACGGTTATATCGAGCACCATGGCAGACCTCGCATGGCACATAGACATCGGGCAGGAAGTTCATTTCGATTGTGATCGTGCCATCGCCTGAACAGTTCTCGCATCGGCCGCCCTTAACATTGAATGAGAAACGTCCCTGCTGATAACCGCGAATCTTCGCCTCGGTGGTTTCAGAGAAAAGGGCGCGGACTTTGTCGAAAAGGCCTGTATAAGTTGCCGGGTTGGATCGTGGTGTGCGACCAATTGGAGATTGATCAACGTGCACAACTTTATCGAGCAGATCGACACCCGTCACGCTTCGGTGGCGACCTGGCACCAGGCGCGCACCGTTAAGTTTGTTGGCAAGAGTTGTATATAAAATATCGTTAACGAGAGTTGATTTACCCGAACCGCTAACACCCGTGACTGAGACAAACACACCAAGCGGAATCTCAACATCGATGTTCTGTAAGTTATTCTCTTTCGCCCCTTTGACGGTCAACATGCGTTTAGTATCAATAGGGCGGCGAGTATCTGGAATGGCAATTGATTTACGGCCAGATAGATAGGCACCGGTAATCGACTCTTTCGATGCAATCAACTCTTCATAACTGCCAGAGACGACTACATGTCCCCCATGCTCCCCCGCCCCCGGGCCAATATCTACGATCCAATCGGCGGTTCGAATAGTCTCTTCATCGTGTTCTACAACGATCAAAGTATTTCCTAGGTCTCGCAGATGTGTGAGTGTTTCAATGAGGCGACGGTTATCGCGTTGGTGCAAACCAATGCTGGGTTCATCTAGGACGTAGAGAACGCCAACGAGACCGCTACCAATCTGAGTTGCTAATCGAATTCGCTGCGCCTCTCCGCCAGAAAGTGTGGCTGCGGGACGGGCCAGAGATAGGTAGTCCAGACCAACATCTAGGAGAAATCCCAAGCGGGCATGGACCTCTTTCATTACGCGCTCTGCAATCTGAGCCTCG
>JBILUX010000027.1:0-12694 GCA_044370765.1 Candidatus Planktophila sp.
AATTCGGCGCACTCAGAAATCGATAGCTCAGTTATCTCAGAAATATTTTTATTACCAATGGTTACTGCAAGAACTTCAGGTTTTAAACGCGCACCAGCACATACGTGACATGGAATCTGGCGCATATAGGCCTCGTACTTATCGCGGCTGTAATCACTATCGGTCTCACCATGGCGGCGGTGAATAAATGGAACAACGCCTTCAAAACCCGTTGTGTAGTTCTTGGTGCCGTAGCGACCTTTGTACTTCATCTTAATTTCGTACTCGTAGCCGTTAATGATCGCCTCACGGGCCTTTACAGAGATCTTTTTCCACGGGATATCCAGTGAAAAGGGCATATCTTTGGCAAGAGCCTCTAATAAACGGATGAAGTAGTCCGATGATTGACCGCCTGACCAGGGCGCAATTGCACCATCATTTATGGAGATCGAGTCATCGGGGATAATCAGATCTTCATCGACCTCTAACTTTGTACCGATTCCAGAGCACTCAGGGCAGGCGCCAAAGGGCGAGTTGAAAGAAAATGATCGAGGCTCTAACTCTTCAAAGGATAAGTTGCAGTCATGGCAGGCTAAATGCTCGCTGAAGGTGCGCTCTTTATCGTCCAATTTCGAATCAACGAAATCTAGAATGACGATTCCCGATGCCAAACGCAAAGCAGTTTCGATTGAATCGGTAAGGCGGGTCTTGCTCTCTACTTTGGCAGTTAAACGGTCAACCACAACTTCAATTGTGTGCTTCTCCTGTTTTTTTAACTTTGGCGCTTCAGTCAGTGCTACGACAGTGCCATCGACTCGGGCTCGTGAATAACCTTGCGTAATTAACTCGGCAAACAAATCAACGAACTCGCCTTTGCGAGCACGAACAACCGGTGCTAAAACTTGAAACTTTGTTGTCGCTGGCATCGCCAAGATCTGATCCACTATCTGCTGCGGTGATTGGCGAGAAACCGCCTTGCCACAGTTGGGGCAGTGCGGCCGTCCTGCTCGGGCAAAGAGAAGGCGGAGATAGTCATAGACCTCGGTAATTGTGCCAACCGTTGAGCGAGGATTTCGGTTAGTAGATTTCTGATCGATAGAGACGGCAGGAGACAGCCCTTCAATGAAATCGACATCGGGCTTGTCCATCTGACCTAAGAACTGACGGGCGTAGGCAGATAGAGATTCGACGTAGCGACGTTGTCCCTCAGCAAAGATCGTGTCAAAAGCGAGCGATGATTTACCCGAGCCCGAGAGTCCGGTAAAGACAATGAGCGCGTTGCGAGGAAGTTCAATTGAGACGTCCTTGAGGTTGTGCTCACGGGCGCCACGAACTACTAACTTATCGATACTCACTAAACCCCAGCCTCTTCCATTGAACGAAGTTCACGCTTCAAAATCTTGATTTCATCTCTTAGGCGCGCAGCGACCTCGAACTGAAGTTCGGCGGCGGCATTCTTCATCTGTTCAGTGAGTGAGCCTATCAACGCAATCAACTCTTGGCGTGGCAGAGTAACTGAGTTTTTCGTGAAGATACCTGCGGTGGCAAGGGTTTTTTGGTTTGCCTTCTTACTCGTTGCCAGAATCGCTTCAGTGTCCTCGGATTCACGGTTTATCAAATCAGTAATATCAGCTATTTTCTTGCGCAGGGGCTGAGGATCAACTCCACGTTCTAAATTGTAGGCGACTTGTTTAGCACGGCGCCGGTTGGTCTCATCGATGGCTTTAGCCATTGAATCAGTGATGTTGTCGGCATACATATGCACTTCACCTGAAACATTTCGAGCAGCGCGGCCAATGGTTTGAATAAGGGAGGTTGCAGAGCGCAAGAAGCCCTCTTTATCTGCATCTAAAATGGCGACGAGGGAAACCTCTGGAAGATCTAAACCCTCTCTAAGTAAGTTAATTCCAATTAATACATCGTAATCACCCATGCGAAGCTCACGCAATAGTTCAACACGGCGCAACGTATCAACCTCAGAGTGTAAATAACGAACTCGTACGCCTTTTTCCTGCATGTACTCGGTTAAATCCTCGGACATCTTCTTAGTCAGTGTTGTAACCAATACTCGCTCATTCTTTTCGGCTCGAATGCTAATCTCATTTAATAGATCATCTATCTGGCCCTTAATCGGTTTAATCACAATCTGCGGATCTATCAAACCAGTTGGGCGAATAACCTGCTCGACCACATCACCTTCGACCTTAGCCATTTCATATTTACCTGGTGTCGCCGATAAATAGAGTTTCTGCCCTGTGCGTTCTAGAAATTCAGGAAACTTCAATGGGCGGTTATCTAGCGCACTGGGCAGGCGGAAACCATGTTCGACCAAGGTGCGCTTTCGGGAGGCATCGCCTTCATACATGGCGCTTAGTTGAGGAACCGTTACATGGCTCTCATCAATTACAACAAGAAAGTCCTCCGGGAAATAATCCAGGAGACAATTCGGAGCAGAACCCGATCCCCGACCATCCAAATGACGTGAATAGTTTTCGATTCCGCTGCAGAAGCCGATCTGCTCCATCATCTCAACATCAAAAGTTGTGCGCATCCGAAGTCGTTGAGCCTCAAGCAACTTTCCCTGTTTTTCAAAGAGATTCAATTGGATCTGAAGTTCATCCTCAATATCCCCAACTGCCCGTTTAATCGTTTCGGGACCTGCTGCATAGTGAGTAGCGGGAAAAATATACATTTCTGTCTCATCGCGCATGATCTCACCCGTCAACGGATGGAGCGTGGAGATCTTCTCTATCTCATCGCCAAACATCTCGATGCGAATAGCAAGTTCTTCATACATCGGGATAATTTCAATAGTATCTCCACGCACTCGAAAAGTTCCTCGCTCGAAAGCGACGTCGTTTCGCTTGTATTGGATATCTACAAATCGTCGAAGGAGAGCGTTTCGTTCAATCTCCTCCCCTACCCTCAAAGTGACCATTCGATCGATGTATTCCTGAGGAGTGCCAAGACCATAGATACAGGAAACGGTGGCAACCACAATTACATCGCGACGTGTGAGTAATGAGTTAGTTGCAGAGTGACGAAGTCGTTCGACTTCATCGTTAACACTGGAGTCTTTTTCAATAAAGGTATCGGTCTGTGGAACATAGGCCTCAGGCTGGTAATAATCATAATAAGAGACGAAGTATTCAACTGCGTTGTTGGGTAAGAGCTCTCGGAACTCATTTGCCAACTGGGCAGCTAGAAGTTTATTAGGAGCTAAAACAAGTGTAGGTCTTTGAAGTTTTTCAATAAGCCATGCGGTGGTGGCCGACTTTCCAGTACCTGTTGCACCGAGAAGTACTACATCCTGCTCGCCAGCAGCAAATCGCCGAGCAATTTCAGCAATTGCTTCAGGTTGATCACCGGCCGGGACAAAATCGCTTACAACTTCAAAGGGCTCGACCCGTCGCTGTAAGTCGGATATCGGGCGCATTGCTCAACTCTACTTTGTAGAACTGGCTAAAGCCTCCCAAATATTTTCCACTTGGCGCAACAAATCATCCTTAGAGCCATTGTTCTCTATGGTCAAGTCGGCAATCGAGAGCCTATCCTCGCGTGAAGCTTGCGCCGCCAACCGAGCCTCTATCTCTGAAAGGTGTAGACCTTTCTCCCGCAGCCGCTTTATGCGCTTATCCAAATCTGCTTCAACTGTAATGACGGTTTCAAAGCGATCGGCACCACCCGTTTCAAATAGAAGCGGAATCTCATAGACCAAAGTTTGATTTCCCGTTAGAGAGGCTACAGCTGCTTCGAATTCGCTGCGCACCCATGGATGAATGATCGCCTCTAACGCAGCTTTCTTGGCGGGATCTTTGAAAACTAACTCACCCAGCGCGCGACGATTTATCTCGCCGTCTTTCAATATTGAATCACCAAATGTTGCAACAACCTCATCGAAACCGGTCGAACCTCGTTCGATAGCTGCTCGGGCTAATTGATCAGCATCAATAACTAGTGCTCCAAGATCAGCAAAATATTCGGCGGCCAGAGACTTGCCACAACCGATTCCACCAGTCAAAGCTATAACGCGCATGCAGAAAGGATAGTGCGGGAATAAGAAATCCCCGCGAGTGAAACGGTTTTAACGAACCAAACCGTGAAACTGCGGGGATTTCTTATGAAACTCTATTCTGCTGTTACTGCCTCTGCGACGGCCTCTACTGCGCCATCTTCAGGAGTTGCTGCAGCATCTGCCGCCTTTGCTTCTGCCTTCTGCTTCTTATGTGCCATGAAACGCTCTTGAGCTTGAGCGTATTGACGCTCCCACTCTTCGCGCTGAGTTTCATGTCCTGGCTTCCACTCTTGAGTCTCTGAATCGAAACCTTCTGGGTAGATGAAGTTTCCTTCTGCATCGTAACGAGCAGCCATTCCATACTGTGTTGGATCAAATGCTTCGATCTCAATCTCATGTCCTTCATTAGCTTGCTTCAATGAAAGTGAGATGCGACGACGCTCTAGATCGATATCGATAATCTTTACGAAGAGCTCGTCGTCAACTGCAACAACCTGCTCTGGAATCTCAACGTGGCGTTCGGCCAACTCTGAGATGTGGACGAGGCCTTCAATGCCCTCGTGTACGCGGATAAATGCACCGAATGGAACTAGCTTTGTCACTACACCTGGGACAACCTGATTGATTGTATGTGTGCGAGCAAATGCCTGCCATGGATCTTCTTGTGTCGCCTTAAGAGAGAGTGATACACGCTCGCGCTCGAAATCAACTTCGAGAACTTCAACGGTAACCTCGTCGCCAACCTCAACAACTTCACCTGGATGATCGATGTGCTTCCATGAAAGTTCTGAGACGTGGACTAGACCGTCAACTCCACCAAGATCTACGAAAGCTCCGAAGTTCACGATAGATGAGACAACACCCGTGCGAACCTGACCCTTTTGTAGCTGGTTAAGGAAAGTAGTGCGTGACTCTGATTGAGTCTGCTCAAGGAATGCACGGCGTGAGAGAACAACGTTGTTGCGATTCTTATCGAGCTCGATAATGCGGGCTTCAACCTGCTTGCCAATGTATGGCGTTAAGTCGCGAACACGGCGCATTTCAACAAGAGATGCTGGAAGGAAGCCACGAAGACCGATGTCAACGATGAGTCCGCCCTTAACAACTTCAATAACAGTTCCGATGACAACCTCATCGCGCTCTTTCTTGCCTTCGATATCTCCCCATGCGCGCTCGTACTGTGCGCGCTTCTTAGAAAGAATCAGACGACCCTCTTTATCCTCTTTTTGTAGAACGAGAGCTTCAATCATCTCTCCGACTTTAACAATCTCATTTGGGTCTACATCGTGGCGAATTGAAAGTTCGCGGGAAGGAATTACACCTTCAGTTTTGTAACCGATGTCAACGAGAACCTCTTCGCGACCAACTTGAACGATTGTTCCGGTGACGAGATCTCCGTCATTGAAATTTCTAATTGTTCCTTCGATTGCTGCTAGAAAATCAGCGGCTGATCCAATGTCATTTACTGCAATTACTGGTGTTGTTGTAGACAAGTGAGCTCCGTAGGGATAGATGAGTAGTAGTTTCCACATGTGTGGTTGGAGGGCAAGGGTACGGTTTGAGCGTGCTTTTGAGCAAATCCGCCCTTATAACTAAGCGTAATGATTAGACTAAAGGCCACTATGAATCGTTATCGCGCCTTATTTGCAATGCCCAACGTCTGGGTATTGGTGTTGGCTGCATTCCCAGCGCGAGTTGCTTACGGCATGGTCGGATTGGCCCTCTTTTTTAAGGCTCAACAGGAAACGGGCTCCATCGCATTAGCTGGATTGGTAATCGGTGCAAACTCCCTCGCCGGCTCCTTTACCGCTGGGATTCGTGGCTCCCTCATCGATAAATATGGACAAAAGTGGCCACTTCGAATTCTCGTGCCCGGTTATGCATCGATGATGATTATGGTAAATATGTCGCACTCAGCAACTTTTATTCTAATCATGAGCACCATCATGGGACTCACCGCCCCACCAATCAATTTATCTGTTCGCCCTTTATGGAAAACAATTGTTAAAGGGGAGTTCCTTCGGACAGCCTATGCCGTTGACACATCCGTCATGAATACTGCCGGTGTTATAGGCCCGGTAATTGCCACCGCCCTAGCGCTCTCTTCTCACCCGGGTAGTGCTCTCATTACAGCAGCCATTCTTATGCTCATCGGTGGCGGTGCTCTCGCGATAGCTCCAGTATCTAAAAATTGGAGGCCCGAGGTAAAGGAGATCGGTGCGCAATCTCTGTGGCGCAGTCCAGCTCTTCGCTTAATGATGCTTGAAGGGTCATTCATCGGTTTTGGTTGGGGGCTCTTCGATGTTGCAGTTCCATCTTTTGCAACGATAGAAAAGGTCCCGCATCGCACAGCATGGGTATTTGCCGCAATGGGCATATGCAGCATCATTGGTGGACTGGTTGCGGGATTGATATCGAAACGCACATCATCGCTCTCTGCGATGCGTAAGACCTATTTTATTTGGTTTCTAGTTTCAATTCCGATTGTATTTACATATCCTGGATGGTCGATGGCCGTTGCTGGAGCACTCCTAGGCTTTGTCGGCGGAGCTATTCAAGTTTTCTATTGGGAGGTCATGGAGGCTGTGCGCCCGAAGGGATCGGCAGTCGCTTACATGGCTTGGCTGTGGACAGTCGAAGGAAGCGTTATGTCACTCGGGGCGGCAGTTGGTGGAGTTCTCTCTGAACAAATTTCTCCTCAGTTCTGTTTAGCTTTAACTGTTGTTTCAATAGGACTCGGAAACATTGTATTGACTGTTGGGCGAGAGCGATTAAAAGCTGCCAATCGAATCCCAACCGATGAAGAGGATACAAATGCCATGGAGGGAATTTCTCCAACTACAACTTAATGTGCAGCCTCATGCCACGTTAAACCTAAACCGGCGCTGACGTTGAGTGGAGCCCGCAATGGATAGGCCGCCCCCATCTCGCGTTTGACCAAAACCGTTATCTTCTCTTCTTCGTCTTTTACCACTTCGACGATTAACTCATCATGAATCTGTAGCAACAAACGCGACTTAAGCGCTTCTTTTTCAATTGCCGCTTGGACTTTAAGCATCGCTAACTTAATGATATCGGCGGCAGATCCTTGAATAGGCGCGTTGAGTGCCATGCGCTCTGCAACTTCACGGCGTTGACGATTATCACTCATTAAGTCGGGAAGGTAACGTCGGCGTCCCATAATACTTTCGGTGTAGCCAACTTTGCGGGCATCTTCAACAACTGTCTTTAGGTAGTCACGAATGCCACCAAAGCGTTGGAAATATGTATCCATGAGACCTTGAGCCTCGCCCGGAGCTATATCTAGCTGCGCCGATAAACCATATGAAGAAAGTCCATAGGCAAGGCCATATGACATCGCTTTAATCTGCCTACGCATCTCTGGGTCAACATCATTGGCTTTAACCCCAAAAATAACTGCGGCAATGGTTGCATGTAAATCCTCACCGGACTCGAATGCCGCTAGTAATTTAGAGTCATTAGATAGATGCGCCATTATCCGCATTTCAATCTGGCTGTAATCTGCCGTTAGTAGGCCCACATATCCCTTACCTGCAACAAAGGCATTTCTAATCGTACGTCCCTCCTCGGTGCGCACTGGAATATTTTGTAAGTTCGGTCCAATCGATGAGAGACGACCCGTTGAAGTAACGGTCTGTCCAAAGTGTGTATGTATGCGTCCGTCAACGGCGATTTCGGTGATTAACCCTTCAATCGTGGTTGAGAGTTTCTTCGTCTCCCGGATTCGTAAGAGGTGCGTAAGAATTGGGTGGCCAGTTTTTTGATGCAGCCAATCAAGGCTGTCGGCATCTGTTGTAAAGCCTGTCTTGATCTTCTTAGTTTTTGGTAGTGCTAACTCATCGAAAAGTACCACTTGAAGTTGCTTCGGCGAAGCAACGTTAAATTCGTGACCCGCTGCTTCATGAGCTAATTTCGTCTCCCGTACTACTTCGCCATCAAAGAATCCATGAAGTTTCTCAAGCTCCATGCGATTAACGGCTATGCCAATGCTCTCCATGCGGGCCAATAGCTCTGCAATCGGCAGTTCAAGTGTGTTGAATAACTCCATGAGATCTCGTTCAATTAATTCACGTGTGAGCGAAACCCGAAGTGCAAATAGAGCTCTGGCCGAAGTTAATAGCTCCTGTTCGGGAGTTGACTCATTAATTACCGAACCATCTCCCCATCGCTCTTGCAAGTCACGCAGCTCTTGGGCGCGAACTCCCGGATTGACTAAATATGCTGCGATCGACGTATCGAATTCAATACCGTTTAAGGCTGTGGTGCGCGCAAGACTCTTGGCATCGTGGGCAATCTTCTTGATATCTGGATTAGTAGCCCAATTCCCCATTGTTGAGGCATGCACTAGAAAGACATCATCCGGTGAAAGGGCAACTGCATAGCGATGTAGTTTTTCATCAACTAGTAGGTATGTAAGTGCGATCGTTCCGGTGTGTGCTGCAATTTTTGCATCGGCCTCTTTAGGCGTGAGCACTCCCTCACTCATCTCGTCGGCAAAGAGCACTAACTCAGGCTCATCGCTAGCTGGCCCACTCGCTTTCAATGCAATTGGCTTCATGCGCTCTTTCAGAGTTTTAAACTCCAGGACATCGAAGAGTGGATTCGTCCTTCTCTCATCGACTCCCGACCATGCAAGTGCATCGATGGAGAGTTCTAGCGGAACATCGACCACTAGCTGGGTTAATTCACTATTAAGAATTACATGATCGATTGAATCACGCAGCGACTGACCGGCTTTGCCAGCCAACTTATCGGCGTTTGCGATCAACTCTTTTAGGGATCCATATTCAATAATCCATTTAGAGGCGGTCTTTTCACCTACACCCGGTACTGATGGCAGATTATCACTGGGATCTCCCCGCAAAGCAGCAAAATCTGGATATTGCGACGGGGACATTCCATATTTTTCCGCCACCGCTGCAGGTGTCATTCTCGCTAGATCGCTGACCCCTCGCTTTGGATAAAGAATCGTTGTTTTTTCATTTACCAATTGAAATGAGTCACGATCACCAGTACAGATCAATACTTCAGCACCCTCGCTCTCTGCTCGCTTTGCGATTGTGGCTAAAATATCATCGGCCTCATATCCATCAATTTCAAAGGTTGTAATTCCAAAGGCGGTCACGAGTTCATGTAGATATGACATTTGTGATCGGAATTCATCTGGAGTCTTTGCGCGGTTTGCTTTGTACTCGGGGAATATCTCCGAGCGAAAAGTCTTTCTCGAGACATCAAATGCAACAGCGACATGTGTAGGTTTTTCACTCGAAAGCAGGGAGAGCAGCATGGTGGCAAAGCCATAAATAGCGTTAGTGTGCTGGCCGCTAGCGGTTGTGAAGTTTTCGGGCGGAAGTGCGTAAAAGGCCCGATATGCCATTGAATGCCCATCGATAAGTAATAGGCGTTTGCTCATGGGCTCATCCTAGATTGCTCGCTAGACTCTGACCTTATGAGCGATAAGAGTTTTCTTGAAATTATCCAAGAGCGCGGCGGCGGCGAACTTGGAATAAAGATGGGTATCGAAATAATCGAGGCCTCCCCCCAGCGTTTAGTAGCGACGATGCCCGTTGAGGGAAATAGGCAACCCATCGGTCTACTACATGGCGGAGCTAGTGTTGTTCTAGCCGAAACTTTGGGATCAGTGGGCTCTGCTCTGCATGCCGGACCAACTCGAATGATCGTTGGAGTAGACATCAACGCAACTCATCATAAATCAGCAACTGAAGGAGTAGTTACGGCAGTTGCTACAGCGCTCTCTTTGGGTAAGACACTCTGCTCGTACGACGTTGTCATCACAAATGACAAGGGAGAACTGCACGAATAACCTGCTTAATATTGGCCGAGCGAGCTTAATTTACTTACTAACCACCTAAGTAGGCCTTCGTTACCGCCTCGTCCTTGGCTAAATCCGATGCAACTCCGCTCATCTTTATCAGGCCCGACTCTAGAACATAAGCTCTATCTGCCACATCCAATGCCGCTGAAGCATTCTGCTCAATGAGCAAGATAGTAATTCCCTGTTCGCGGATTTTGATAATCGTTTCAAAAATCATATCCACCAAAACTGGAGCAAGTCCCATTGAAGGTTCATCAAGAAGAAGAAGCTTTGGAGCGCCCATAAGTGCGCGAGCAACGGCAAGCATCTGCTGCTCTCCACCAGACATTGTTCCGCCTTTTTGCTCATAACGTTCACGAAGTCTTGGAAAAAGATCTAAGACTCTCTCGCGATCGGCTTCAATAGCGTCCTTATCGTTACGTAGAAAAGCACCGAGATCTAAATTCTCGCGCACTGACATACGGGGAAAGATTCTGCGGCCTTCAGGAGATTGGCAGAGTCCTTTGGCGACAATTTCATGTCCAGCTTTACCGGCAATCTCTTGGCCATCAAAGACTATGCTGCCGGAGATCGGCTTGAGTAGACCAGAGATTGTTCGGAGCGTGGTCGACTTACCCGCTCCATTTGATCCAATTAAGGTGACTATCTCGCCCTGATTAACTGTAAGAGAGAGACCCTTAACGGCCATAATGGAGCCGTATGAGACCTTAAGATCTTTAACTTCAAGTAGGACGCTCATGCCTTCTCACCCTTTGCTTTACCGAGGTATGCCTCGATTACTCGTTGATTGGATTTAATTTCTGCAGGTGCACCTTCTGCGATCTTTTCTCCTTGATCGAGAACAGTGACGCGCTCAGATACCGACATAACAACGCTCATATCGTGTTCGATTAAGAGAATTGAAACATCTTGCTCATCCCGAAGTTTGTAGACAAAGTTAATAAAAGTAAGCGACTCTTGAGGGTTCATACCGGCGGTCGGCTCATCCAATAAGAGAACCTTTGGCTTTAAAGCTAGAGCTCGTGCGACCTCGAGTCGGCGCTGATCACCGTATGAGAGATTTCGAGCGTACTCCCCTGCCATCTTTCCGATGCCCACGAAATCTAAAAGTCTACGTGCATCTTCGCGTGCCTGTTTCTCTTCTCGGCGTTGGGAAGGTGTGCCAATAATCGTTGCAACAATTCCAGCCTTCATATGTGAATGCATCGCAACCATGACATTTTCTTCGGCTGTCATGAGTCCAAAGAGACGGATATTTTGGAAGGTTCTGGCAACGCCAGCGGCAGCTATTTTATGAGGAGGTCTAGCAGTGATGTCCTCCTCGCCAAATAGAACATTTCCACTTGTTGGCTTGTAGAGGCCAGTTAGAACGTTGAAGAAAGTTGTTTTACCGGCTCCATTTGGGCCAATCAAACTAACAATCTTTCCCAATGGAATATCGAACGTTACATTGTTAACGGCAGTAAGTCCGCCAAATTTGACGGTTATATCTTTTGCAATCAGAGCGCTAGTCATTAGTGATGCCCCCCTAGGTTGGCAGTCTCATCATCTGACTCATGCAAAATTGCTTTAAGTCTGGACTCTGGAATCAACCCCTCGCGCTTGTAGAGCATCATAAGAATGAGAACTCCACCGAAG
This sequence comes from Candidatus Planktophila sp., assembly GCA_044370765.1. GTDB lineage: Bacteria > Actinomycetota > Actinomycetes > Nanopelagicales > Nanopelagicaceae > Planktophila. Next base: position 11,490 of record JBILUX010000027.1, read on the forward strand.
AGCAGGAAGTTGTAGGACGGGAAATTGATCGAGGTTCCAAAGCTGTTATTTACGAGATCTCCAAATGCTGGAAGGCCTGTCGAGTTGATCCAAGCGATGAGAAGTGCGCCCACCATAACTCCCCACACATTTCCCATACCTCCGAGAACTACCATCGCAAGCAAAATAATTGAGATTGAGAAATTAAAGCGATCGGCAAAGACTCCATTGACGTGCGTCGCAAATGCGACCCCACCGACTCCGCCACTAAATGCACCTACGGCATATGCAGCTAATTTCGTTGGCATAAGCGCAACGCCCATCATGCTGGCAGCTAACTCATCCTCGCGGATGGCAAGCCATGCGCGGCCTAAACGGCCTTTACGAAGTCTCAATGAGACAAATACCATCACAGCTGTAAGAAGTACAAAGATTGCAAACTTCCAACTAAAGTCAAAGGGTCCAAGAATCTTTCCAGGAACGGAGACGTTATCAATCGGTGAGATTCCCTTGGTTCCGTTAGAGAGATTGAAGCCGCCAATGTTTTCACCATTAGTAAAGACTTGAGGAATGATTTCACCAAAGCCCAATGTGACAAGCGCTAAATAATCACTCTTAAGGCGCAGAGTCGGTGCTCCGATGATGATTCCAAATATCGCACAGACGATTCCGCCGATAAATAGAACACCCCAAAAACTCACGTGAATTCCGGGTTGATCTAACGCATCAGGAGTCGAGAAGATATGAATATTGACCTGTCGGAAGAAGGTAGACATAAACCAACCGGCGGTATATCCCCCGATTGCCCAGAAAGCCACAAAACCCAGATCTAGAAGTCCGGCATAGCCCACGACAATATTTAGACCTAATGCACAAATGACCCAGACCATTGCCTCGTTAACAGTTGTTGGTGGCAACCAGTTTTGGAAAATCGTCTGTGGGCCGTCTGGAAGGTTGTACATCACGAAGGCGTAAAAAAACCAAATAACGAGCGCGGCAATACTAAAACCAATCGCCCATTTCTTATGACTTGCACCTTGCTTGGGAAGCTTTGAGTTTTTTGTTCGCATGATCACACCTTTTCCGTAACTGCTTTTCCAAGGAGGCCCGTTGGTTTAAAGGCCATCAATAGAATCAAAATTGAGAAAACGACGGTCTGTGACCATTGTTGACCTAAGCCAATTGGAAGTCCGTCATTGAGGCCTTGGATTAATCCGATGAGTAGA